>BAHP02000053.1 GCA_000508865.1 Clostridiales bacterium VE202-01 | reverse complement strand
TTATACATGGATACAAATGTTATTGGTTTTATTTTAAATTTAGAAAATTTCTTATTTATAGGTGAATTTTTGTTTATTTTACAAAAAAATACATTTTAATTGACATATTCTTAATTAATGGTATGATAGAATTATATTAATCTTAGAGGGGATGTACTTATGAAAAATAATTATTCAAGATTTAAAAAAATTGTTGCTACGTTATCTGTAGCAAGTATGTTAGTAGCATGCGGTGGCGGAGGGGGAAACTCTGCAACAAAAGTAAGTGAGGCAAAATTAGGATTTATTGGTCCTTTATCAGGTGATGCTTCACAATATGGGACAGCTGTAAAGAATGCTATTGAATTGGCTATTGATGAATACAACAGTGCTAATGATGCTAACGTATCTGCTGTTTATTTAGATGATAAAGCTGATGCAACTGAAGGAGTCAATGCTTATAACAAATTAGTAACTGAGGAAGGTGTCAATGCAATTATTGGTTCAGTAACTTCAGGATCTGCTTTGGCTGTAGTTGCTACTGCTGAAGCTGATGGAACACCAATTTTAACGCCATCAGGATCAGCAGATCAAATTACTATCAATGATAAAGGTGAAACATATGAAAACGTGTTTAGAATCTGTACTAACGATTCTTATGCAGGAACTTTCTTAGCAAAGAAATGTGGAACTGAATTTAATTATAAAAAAGTTGCTATTTTATCTAACAAAGATTCAGATTATTCAACTGGTTTAAGAGATGCGTTTGTTGAAGAAGCTAAAAATCAAAATGTTGAAATAGTATTTGATGAAACTTATACAAAAGATACTAAAGATTATTCAACATATATTTCTAAATTGAAAGGAAAAGAATTTGATACTGTATTTTTACCAGATTATTATGAACAAGTTGTAACAATCGTTCAACAATTCCGCGATGCTGGTATCAATAATCCATTACTTGGTGCTGATGGATGGGACGGAGTTCTAGGTGTTAAAGGTGTAAATGGAAATATATTTGATGGATGCTATTATACAAGTGGTTTTGACAAAGGATCTTCTGATGAAAATGTTCAAAAATTTGTTAAAGCTTATAAAGAAAAATATAAATCTGAACCAAATATGTTTGCAGCATTTGCTTATGATTCTGTTTTTGTAATGATGGAAGCAATGGAAAGAGCCGGAACTACAGAAGCTTCTAAAGTTAATGAAGAATTAGCTAAAACTGATTATAAGAATGGTGTTGCGGGAGCATTTAAATATGATGATAAACACAATCCAATTAAAGAGATGGTTATTGTTGGATTTGAAAATGGTCAGTATGTAACAAGTTCTCATTAATTTTAGATATTTAAAAGCAATTGGAGAAACTTTTTCTCCTATTGCTTTTTTAGAATAAAGAGGTGATAGAAATGGATTTTTTAGAACAAATAATTAACGGTCTTAGTACTGGAAGTATGTATGCTCTTGTAGCAGTTGGATATACAATGGTATATGGAATAGCTAAAATGATAAACTTTGCTCATGGTGAAATTATTATGGTTGGTGCTTATATAACATATGTATGTATGTCACTTTTGGGTTTACCGATGTTTATTGCGGTTGCTATATCTATTATCGGTTGTGCTGTTTTAGGGGTAGTAACTGAACGGGTTGCTTATCGTCCATTGCGTGGTGCGGGTTCTTTAACGGTATTGATCACAGCAATCGGGGTAAGTTATTTATTACAAAATGTTTTTTTAATTATTTTTGGATCTGCTTCTTTAACTTTTCCAAAAATTATTCCTTCTGGAACAATTAGTTTAGGTTCCATTACGATGTCTTATGTAACAATTGCAACTTTGATCATTACAGCAATTTCAACTGCTTTATTATTGTTTTTTGTCAATAAAACAAAATTAGGTAAAGCGATGCGTGCTGTAAGTGAGGATGGTAAAGCAGCACAGTTAATGGGAATAAATGTTGATACTACAATTGCTTTAACATTTGCTATTGGTTCAGCATTGGCTGCGATTGCTGGTGTTATCTATGGTACTAAGTTTTCATTGATTAATCCATATATAGGTGCAATGTTAGGAATCAAGGCTTTTATCGCTGCAGTACTTGGCGGTATTGGAAGTATTCAAGGTGCCATGGTTGGTGGAATTGTTATTGGTATTGCTGAATCGTTTACGATTACATATATTTCTTCAGCATTTTCTGATGCTGTTGTATTTGGAATTTTAATATTTATATTACTTGTTAAGCCTGCTGGTTTATTTGGAAGTAATGTAAGAGAGAAAGTGTAGGTGAATGATATGAATAAACAATTAAAAAATGTCGGAATATCATTTGTAATCACTATCTTATTATATTTTGCTATGACAGCTTTAATGTCGGCTGGTATAATTTCTAATTACTGGCTAGGAATTATAATGATTGCTGGTATTAATATTATTTTAGCTTCATCCTTGAATTTAGCTACAGGTTATTTAGGACAATTGACATTAGGACACGCTGGGTTTATGTCAGTTGGAGCCTATGTTTCAGCATTATGCAGTATTCATTTGGATATGCCTTTTATCGGTTCTTTATTGATTGGAGCAATTATAGCGACAATTATTGGAATCATTATTGGTATTCCTACTTTACGTTTGAAGGGTGATTATTTATGCATAATTACGCTTGCTTTTAATGAAATAATTAGAGTTATTATGGTTAATTTAAATATTACGAATGGATCAAAGGGATTAGTAGGAATTCCTCGAAATACTAATTTTACAATTGTATTTTTTTCAGCTGCAATTACAGTTTTTGTAATCTATTCAATTGTAAAGTCTCGTCATGGTCGTGCAATTGTATCCATTCGTGAAGATGAGACAGCTAGTGAATTAACAGGTATACCAACTACTTATTATAAAATTTTAGCTTTTGCGATCTCAGCCTTTTTTGCAGGATTAGCAGGAGGATTATATGCCCATTATATTTCTGTCATTTCACCAAAAGTTTTTGATTATAATAAATCAGTTGAAATTTTAGTCATTGTTGTTTTAGGTGGTATGGGAAATTGGAAGGGATCTATTATTGCTGCAATTGTGATGACTATTTTACCAGAATATCTTAGAGCCTTTTCACAATATCGAATGTTATTGTATGCAATAGTATTGATAGCAGCGATGATTTTAAAAGAAAAAAATATTTTTAAGGTTTTGAAAAAACACATTCCTTTTCTAAAAGATAAGGAGGTGGCTTAAAATGGCATTATTGGAAGCTAAAGGTTTAGGGGTTAAATTTGGTGGTTTAAAAGCAGTAGACGAATTTAATTTTGAAATTGAGGAGAATCAATTATTTGGTTTGATTGGACCAAATGGTGCTGGTAAAACAACAGTCTTTAATTTACTTACTGGTGTATATCAGCCTACTAGTGGTGGAATTGTTTTTGCAGGGAAATCACTTAATAAATTATCGCCTACTAAAATAACGCAGTTAGGAATCGCACGTACTTTCCAAAATATTCGTTTATTTAAGGAAATGACTGTAATTGATAATGTAAAAGTTGGTTTACATCATTCTCAAAATTATTCATTAATGACTAGTATCTTACACTTGCCTAATTATTTTAAAGGTGAAGATACAATGACTAAAATGGCAATAGAATTATTAAAAGTATTCGATTTAGAAAAGTTTGCAGATGTAAAAGCTTGTAATTTGCCATATGGTAAACAAAGAAAACTGGAAATTGCCAGAGCATTAGCTACTTCACCTAAATTATTATTGTTAGATGAGCCGGCAGCAGGTATGAATCCTACGGAAACAGCAGAACTTATGGAAACAATTAAAATTGTTCGTGAAAGATTTCATGTTGCGATATTGTTGATTGAACATGATATGAAACTGGTTATGGGAATCTGTGATAAGATCGCAGTGTTGAATTTTGGAACGATTATTGCTTTTGGAACACCTGCAGAAATCAAGTCGAATCCAGATGTAATAGCGGCTTATTTAGGTAATGATGAGTAGGGGGGATAAAATGTTAAAAGTAGATAAATTAAATGTGCATTATGGAGTAATCAATGCAGTTAAAAATGTTTCATTTGAAGTTAATGAAGGTGAAATAGTAGCTTTGATTGGTGCTAATGGTGCAGGAAAAACATCGATTATGCATGCATTAAGCGGCTTATTAAAAGTAACTTCTGGTGATATAGTTTTTATGAATAAAAATATTACAAAAATACCTGCTCATAAAATTATTGCTAATGGCTTAGCACAAGTACCAGAAGGACGCCGTATTTTTGCCCAGTTATCAGTTGCTGATAATCTTGAAATGGGTGCATATCTTCGAACTGATAAAATAGGAATTAAAAGAGATTTAGAAAATATTTATAAAAGATTTCCACGTTTAGGAGAACGTAAAAGTCAATTGGCAGGCACTTTATCAGGTGGTGAGCAGCAAATGCTGGCAATGGGAAGAGCATTGATGTCTCGTCCTAAATTATTATTATTAGATGAACCATCTATGGGATTGTCACCTATCTTAGTCAATGAAATATTTGAAATTATTGAAGAAATCAATAAAGATGGGGTCACTATTTTCTTAGTTGAACAAAATGCTAACAAGGCTTTATCAATTGCTGATCGCGCATATGTTTTAGAGACTGGAAATATTACTATTTCGGGTGATGCTAATGATGTAGCAAATGATCCAAAAGTTCGAGAAGCCTATTTAGGATAAAAAGTTTGTAAAATAAAGATAATATATATAAACCAGAAGTCAGTAATTTGACTTCTGGTTTTTTAGTCCATAAATTTTAAATAAAAAAGAGTGAAATTTTATTCACTCTTAAAAACGCAAGAACAATCTTTGTTTTAATTATAATTCTACGTATTCTTTAACTAGAGCAACTACTTCTTCCATAGTTGAGCAATTAATAGCTTTAGCAGCTAATTCATTCATTTCTGATTTTTTCATTGATCTAATTAATTTTCTTTGTGAAAGGATTGATGTAGCTGACATAGAGAATTCATCTAAACCTAAACCAATCAATAATGGTGCGGCAGTAGCTTCACCAGCCATTTCACCACACATACCAGCCCATTTACCTTCATTATGTGCAGATTCAATTACATGTTTAACTAAACGTAAGATTGATGGGTGGAAAGGTTGATATAAATAAGAAACACCTGAAGACATTCTATCAGCGGCAAATGTATATTGAACTAAGTCATTTGTACCGATTGAGAAGAAGTCAACTTCTTTAGCTAATTGATCAGCCAATACAGCTGCAGCTGGAATTTCAATCATGATACCAACTTGGAAATTATCAGATACTGAAATACCTTCATTAACTAATTTTTCTTTTTCTTCTAATAGGATTCCTTTAGCTTTTCTAAATTCATCTAATGTAGCGATCATAGGGAACATGATTCTTAAATCACCATAAACTGATGCTCTAAGTAATGCTCTTAATTGCACTCTAAAAATATCTTCTCTTTGGAAACATAAACGAACAGCTCTAACTCCTAAAAATGGATTCATTTCTTCAGGTAAAGGAAGGGCTTCGATTTTTTTGTCTCCACCAATATCTAATGTACGAACAACAACTGGTTTTCCATTCATACCTTCTAATACTTCTTTATAAACAGCAAATTGTTGTTCTTCAGTTGGTAATTCAGCAGATTCCATATATAAGAATTCAGTTCTAAATAAACCAACACCTTCACCACCGTTGTCTAAAACAGCTTGAATATCTTTTGGAGATCCGATATTTGCAACTAATTCAACATGATGATCATCTAAAGTTACAGATTTTTCATTCTTTAATTTTTTCAATTCTTCTTTATAAGCAATGAATGCTTCACGTTTAACTTGATATTCTTTGATTTCTTCTTCGCTAGGATTTAAAATAACAATTCCCGCTTCACCATCTAAAACGATCATATCATTTTCATTAACTTCTTCTGTAATTGTTTTACAAGAAACAACAGCAGGAATTTCTAATGAACGAGCCATAATAGCTGAGTGAGAAGTTCTACCACCAATATTAGTTGCAAATCCTTTGACTAAGTTTTTATTTAATTGAGCAGTATCAGAAGGAGTTAAATCATCAGCAATAATAACAACTTCTTCATCGATTAAAGCAGGATTTGGCAATGATTTTCCAAGTAAATTTGCTAAAAGACGACGAGATACATCTTTAATATCAGCAGCTCTTTCTTTAAAATAGTTATCGTCCATACTTTCGAACATTGCAATAAACATATTAGCAACTTCATCTAATGCAGCATCAGCATTAACTTTTTCATTTTTAATTTTGTCTTCAACTTGAGTTTTTAATTCAGGGTCTTGTAAAACTAATGCATGTGCATCAAAGACAGCTGCTTCTTCTGCTGATAAATTTTTAGCAGCAGCTTCTTTAATTGCTTCTAATTCTTTTGCAGTTTGAACCATAGCTTCATCAAATTTTTTGATTTCAGCCTCTACATCCTCTACTGTAACTTTAGTTACAGTTAAATCGGGCATAACTAATTTGTAGGCTTTAGCAATTGCGATACCATTAGATGCCCCAATACCTTTTATCATTATAAAAACACCTCCATACATTCTTATTTTACCTTATTTTATATGAAAAATAAAGAAATATCGTCGCTAGGTTAATCTTTTTTCTTAACGTTGTAAATACTTATTTATATAGTATTGTGCTATTTGAAAAGATTTAGTAAATTTAAGCTTTAACTTGAAGTTTAAGGGTAAAAATAGTATCATAATGATGGAGGGACAGAAAGATGAAACTAATTATTTGTGAAAATTATGAAGAAGCAAGCGCTGAAGCTGCAAAAGTAATGTTAGGAATTATTAAAAACAAACCAACTGCTAATTTAGGATTGGCTACGGGATCTACGCCAGTCAAAATGTACGAATTAATGGTTGAAGATCATGAGAAGAACGGGACTTCTTATAAAGACATTAAATCGTATAATTTGGATGAATATTATGGTTTAGAACATACTCATCCTCAAAGTTATTATTATTTTATGCAAAAACATTTATTTTCAAAAGTGGACATTAAACCTGAAAATGTGCATGTACCAAAAGGGTCAGGTGATATTCAAGCAAGTTGTGATGAATATAATAAACTTTTGGCAGAAAATGTAATTGATATTCAATTATTAGGAATTGGATCAAACGGTCATATTGGTTTTAATGAGCCAGGAACGTCTTTTGATGCAGTTACTCATGTTGTTGATTTAAAACAAAGTACGATTGAAGATAACGCTCGATTATTCTTTGATGGTAAGATTGAAGATGTGCCAAAGCAGGCGGTAAGTATGGGTATTAGTAATATCATGAATGCAAAAAGTGTTTTACTACTAGCTTTTGGTAAGGGAAAAGCTGAGGCAGTTAAAGGGATGATCGAAGGTCCTGTTACAGAAGAACTACCTGCAAGTATTTTACAAAAACATCAAGATGTTACAGTTATTTTGGATAAGGATGCTGCATCACTTTTAACGAAATAATTTGATTTTAGGGAAAGATGTCTAATCTTTCCTTTTTTATTGGATTTAACATGATATTTTATGGTATATAATTTTTAATAGTTATTTTAAATTCAAAAAATAATTTAAATAATATTGAAGTAATTGAAGACTATAGATAAAAACATTGAAGTTCAAATGTTTAAAATTTGTTAAAATATTAAATCTGTCATATAATATGCTGTATAGGGGGATTGAAATGACAAAAAATTTATTTAAAGACTATGCTTTGAATGAAAAACATCCAGATTTTCAAAAAGCAACAGCAAGGATAGAACCGTTATATCAAAGAAAAAATGATCTAAGAAGTGAATTTGGGCGTGATTATACCAGAATTATTTTTAGTCAGGCTTATCGACGGTTAAAACATAAAACACAAGTTTTTTTTGCAGTAAAAGACGATCATGTATGTACACGAAGTGAGCATGTTAATTTAGTTGAATCAATTAGTTATACAATTGCAAATTATTTAGGCTTAAATACGGAACTTACTAAAGCAATTTCTGTTGGTCATGATTTAGGCCATGCCCCATTTGGTCATGGTGGCGAGCAGATAATTAATGAACTTGCTAAAAATAATGGTTTAGAATCTTTTTGGCATGAACGTAATAGTTTACATTTTATTGATGATATTGAAACATTAGAAGATAATTTGCATCATCGCCATAATCTTAATTTAACTTATGCAGTACGTGATGGAATAATTTCTCATTGTGGAGAAATGAATCAAAAAAATATTGTTAAACGAAATGACTATATTGATTTAAATGAGTTTACTAGTGCTGGATTATATAATCCTTATACATGGGAAGGCTGTGTTGTTAAAATGTCTGATAAAATTGCATATTTGGCACGAGATATCGAAGATGCTTTAAGATTAAAAGTTTTAAAAGAAAATAAAGTTGAGGTTTTAAGAGCATCGTTAAATAATATTAGTGGTAGTTATGAGTTTAGTGCTATTAATAATGGAACAGTAGTAAATTATTTTATTCAGGATGTTTGTAAAAACAGTAGTCCAGAAAAGGGAATTTCTTTATCAGATGAAGCATTTGAAATTATGAAAACGATTATGAAATTTAATTATCAGAATATTTATTTAATTGATCGAGTACAGATTCATGCTAATTATGTAAAATTGATTTTGAATTCTATTTTTGATTTCTTTATGAAATATGAATTATTGAATAGAGACAGTGACACTAATATAATTGGCGAATTAATCAAAGATAAAAATGATTTTCCACATACAATTAATGGTTATGTTCATTGGTTAGAAAAATATAGCTGTATGAAGGGAATGAAACGTTTAGATATATATGAAAATAAGATCGTATATAATTTTTTAGAAGATGATAAGGCTTTTGTTAAAAGTATAATTGATTATTTATCTGGAATGTCTGATGAATATATTATTCAGATTTTCAATGAATTGATTTCATTTTAATATTTACTTAAAATCTTAGTTTAAATGTGATAAACTAATCAGTATTAGGAGGTGCATATTATGCCTATTAAAATACCAAATGATTTACCAGCAAGTAAGATCTTAAGAGAAGAAAATATTTTTGTTATGGATGAAAATAGAGCATTAGCACAGCAGATAAGACCATTACAGCTTTTAATTTTAAATATTATGCCAACTAAGATCGTTACAGAAACACAGTTATTAAGAATGTTGTCAAATACACCTTTGCAAATAGAAGTTGATTGGATACATATGGCTAGTCATGATTCTAAAAATACTTCTCAAGAACATCTTTTAGCTTTTTATAAAACTTTTGATGATATTAAAGAAAATAAATATGATGGTTTGATCATAACTGGAGCTCCAGTTGAACGATTAAGATTTGAAGATGTTGATTATTGGCCAGAGATGGAAAAAATCTTAGAATGGTCAAAAACGCATGTGTTTAGCTCATTTTTTATTTGTTGGGCTTCCCAAGCGGCACTTCATTATTTTTATGGTATTGAAAAATATGAATTGAAAAAAAAATTGACAGGTGTGTATTTTCATCATACTAATGTAGACAAGATGAAAAGAAAAATTTTACGAGGTTTTGATTATCAGTTTTATGCGCCACATTCGCGTTATACGACAGTTGCAGCAAAAGATATTGCGAAAATTGATGATCTTGATATTCTTGCTAGTAGTGATGAAGCAGGAGTATATTTAATAGCTGAAAAAGATGGATCGCGTTTTTTTGTAACGGGACATCCTGAGTATGATCCAGATACTTTAGATAAAGAATACAAGCGCGATCTTGCGATATCTAATCAGGCAACCATGCCTAAAAATTATTATAAAGATGATAATATGCATAATGGGATTTTAGTGAAGTGGCGTTCGCATGCATATTTACTTTTTAGTAACTGGTTAAACTATTATGTATATCAGTTGACACCTTATGATTTAAATGAATTGGAAGAAATTAAGAAAAAACAAAAATAAAAAACGGCATTGCCGTTTTTTTATTATCTTTACTGGTGCCGGAGCCAAGAATCGAACTTGAATTTCATGATTACCATTCATGCGTTCTGCCATTGAACTACACCGGCAAATTAAAAAAATTGGTGCAGACAGCGAGATTTGAACTCGCACGAGCAATTGCCCACTACCCCCTCAAGATAGCGCGTATACCAATTTCGCCATGTCTGCAAGTATAATTAGTTTATCAGATTATTAATAAAAAGTCTAGAGTATACCCTAGACTTTAATTGAATTATATAAAGCATAACAATAAATTTCTGTAGCTTTTAATAAAGACTCAATTTTAATATTTTCATTATTACCATGAATCAAATTATCTTCATTAGGGAATTCGGCACCAAAGGCAACACAATTAGGCATTGATTTAGCATAAGTTCCACCACCAATAGCTTGTGGTTTATTAACATTATCACCAGTAACATTTACATAGGCACTATGCAAATTAGTGATTAGATCAGAATCTGGATCAATGTATA
This sequence comes from Clostridiales bacterium VE202-01, assembly GCA_000508865.1. GTDB lineage: Bacteria > Bacillota_I > Bacilli_A > Erysipelotrichales > Coprobacillaceae > Thomasclavelia. Next base: position 6,090 of record BAHP02000053.1, on the reverse strand, counting down.
ATGCTTTACCTAAATCATGTGTTTCCTTAAATCCATAATTTGTGCATGCTGTTTGAAATTTATTAACCATTCCTTCAAAATCCATATCATGAGGACAACGTAAATCAAGTGTGATTTTAAACTCTTCTTTACAATAAGATATGACACCAAGATTTAAAGTTAAAGGTCCCATAAGACCAACATGATCAATTCCTAGTTTTTTACCATTACAATCATCAAGATATTCTAAAATAAAATCAACTAGTTTATTATCAACTACAGTCGCTAGAAACTTACAAAGTAAAACAACCGCATTTATTCCTTCGTCAGGAGTACTAGCATGAGCAGATTTACCTTTTAAAACAAGTTTTGTATGATTTCCTTCTTCTTCAATTTCACCAGTTAAGTTATTAGCACTTAAAAATTTACGATATGAATCAACATATTGTTTATAGTTACCAGTAATTACAGCTTCACATGTTTCAGGAACAATATTAGGCCTGCTACCAGCACATAAGTAAATTAGACCACCCTTTTCTACATGACCCTCGATCTTAAATCCACATCCAGCTTTTTCCCCATAAACTACAGGAAAAGCAGCATCAGGAGTGAATCCCATTTTAGGATAAGGTTTTTTTGTGAAATAGTGTTTGACACAGCTGCTGCCTAGTTCTTCATTGCATCCAAAAATGACCCTGATTTTCATCTTTGTAGGAATGTTTAATGAATTAATAATTTTAGCAGCATAATATCCAGCTAATAAAGGACCTTTGTCATCAGCAACACCACGTCCATATAATTTGTCATCTTTAATAATAACATTAAATGGATCACTGTTCCAACCTGCTTCATTTACAGGAACGACATCTAAATGTCCAAGTATTCCAAATGTTTCATCACCTTCACCGATATCGATATGACCAGCATAACCGTCAACGTCTTCAACTTCAAAACCATCACGTTTCCCAATTTCTAACATCGCATCTAAGGCTTCACGATTAGCTTTCCCAAAAGGTGCAAATTCACTAACAGTACTATCATCTTGCATCGAAGGAATTGCACATAACTTTTTTATATCTTCAATCATTTGGTCTTTTATTTTTAAAACTTCTGATTTAAAATCTATCATAAAAATATCACCTCGTGATAATTATAACACTAATGATGATAAAAATTAAACAATTTTATTAATAATAATGTTATGATATAGTTGATTAACGGAGGTAGAAGATGAAAAATGTAAGATTTCATATAACTGTAAAAGGTATTGTCGTATTAAATAATCAAATTTTATTATTAAAACGGGTTCAACCCTCAAGTGATGGGTTGGGTTATTGGGAACTACCAGGGGGTGGTTTAGAATATGGTGAGACACCTAATCAAGCTTTGGTTCGTGAATTAAAGGAAGAAACAGGATTAGATATTATTATTTTAAAACCCGCGTATACATTTACTAAGATTAGAGAGGATTATCAAACAGTAGGAATTGGTTATTTATGCATTCCTAAAAATGATCATGTTCATCTTTCTGATGAACATACTGATTATTTGTTTGCTTCAATAGAAGAGGCTAAAGAATTATTAGATAGTGAAATTTTTAATGATATTATCTATACAATTGAAGAGTATTATAATGCACTTTCTCATAATAAAAATTATAAATAAAATAGTAAAAACTATAAATGTATTATTTTTAATATCTATAAAAAGAAAGAATATATTGCTGCTCTTTGTTTGAAATGAGTTAATAACGATAAGGGCGTTTAAAGATTACTGATTTATCAATGCAATAAATTTTTTCTTTTTTTTAAGTAAAAATTGATAAATATTAGTTTTTTTTACTAATAATGTTGTTATTTTTATTAAGTGATAAATATTTTAGTAATAATTATATAGATGATTTTAATTTGTTGAATAAAAAATATCGATAATATCAATATAATTGCAGATATGTAATGAATAATAAAATAGTAAAAAATTTACAAAAAAATCATTAAATATTATAAATACTTTACTAAATTATAATGATAACATATTTTTATAGATACCTATACATAATTACTTAATATAAGTAAAATTTAAAAATAGGCCAAAGGAGGAGATAAAGATATGAAAAAAGGGATTGTCTGTTCGGTCTTGATGGCTTCATTATTAGGAACGACATCTGTAATGACACCATTGATGACAGTACCAATTTATGCAGAAAGTATAGTTGCCCCAACTAATCAGTATTCTACAGATACGATTACTACTGTAAATAATGGTACAGGTGCTATTGATGCTAGCGGAGATGTCAGTAATTATGCAAATCTAAATGATTTTACTATTAATGGAACATTTAGTTTTGCGAGCAATAGTAATAGTGGAGTTAACTCTATTTTCTTTATTGGCGATAATACCACTGCTAATAATTACTTTTCATTATATGCTATTCCAAGCAGTAAAACGTTAGGGGTAGAATTAAGAAATGCCTCAGGTGGACAAATGCTTAGCAATTCTAAAGTTACGCTTAGTGATGTGGATTTTACAGCTGAACATAAAGTAACATTTACTATGACTGCTAATGGTTATTATCGCGTTTATTTAGATGGCAAAAAGGTGTTAGAGGGAACAACATCATCTGGATTTACTCAAGGAGTTATCAATAATCCTAATTATATGGGATTTGGAATTGGAAGTAGAGCAGGTGGAGCCAATAATTATCCAATGACAGGAAATTTAAAGAATTTAGAACTATATACTAGTGCATTGGATGAAAGTGATATAATGTCTTATCATTTAGGAGCTCTTGAAAATGTTGCTTATGAGCATGGAAATGTTTATTACAAAGATACTGATGTGCAAAGAGTGCAGGATAATGATAAATTATCACAAATAGTATCAATGGCAACAGGAAGTATTTCAATCAGATATCGCGTAAATGATGCTAGTGCTGAAAGAATGTCATTGTTCTCTATTTCAAATAATGAAGCAGCGAATGAATACATTGATGTTTATGTAAACCCTAGTAATAATACATTTGGAATTAACGTTGAAGGAACTAAAGATTTTGTTATGCCATCATCTTCAATTACAAGAGCGAATAGAACCGTAAGTGATACAGCATGGCATACTATTACTATTACTAAAGAAAATGGTAGTGGTAAAGGTTTTAAGTGTTATTTAGATGGTGTATTTGTTGATCAATATACTAGCGCTGTAGCTGAAGGATTCTTTAGTTTATTAAGTAATGCCAATGCTGTTAACTTAGGTTTTGTTGATACTGCAAATGATGATTTAGAAGCTTTCGCTGGTGCGATTGATTATGTTAAAACATATAATGAAGTATTAGATACTAGTGCAATCAGTCAAGAACATAGTCTAACAAACTGGCAGCCAGGCCAAGAAGTTGATATGACTAATGCAATAAAAACAGATACAGAAGATTTATTCTATACTGGATATGATGGATCTAGTTCATATCGTATTCCTTCATTGTTGAAGACTTCTAAAGGAACAGTTTTAGCTGCTATTGATAAACGTAATTCTGGATCTCAGGACTGTGGAAATATTGATATTTCTGTTAGAAGAAGGGAAGCAGGACAAGATGATTTTGGTGATCCAATCATTATTGCAGATTTGATCTCAAATCAAAATAGTCCTTCATCTTCATCTTTCTTGATTGACAGTAGTATGTTTGAAGATAAAGAAACAGGACGTATTTTCTTGATGGTTGATATGTTCCCAGAGACATCTGGTTTAATGGATACTAGTCAATTAACAACAGGTAGTGGATATAGAGAAATAGATGGTGTTAATTATCAACAATTATTCGATAGTGAAGGAAACGAGTATACGATTCGTCCTGATGGTGATATGGGTTATGTATATGATGACCAAAATAATAAGACGGGATATACGGTTGTTTTAAAAGGTAATGCACCATATCATGAACGTGGAAGCCTTTATTTAAATGGAGAATATAAAGGTAATATTTATATGTTGAAAGATGGACCTGATAAAGGTGAATTACATATTTTAAATACTCAATATCTATGGTTGACTTATTCTGATGATGATGGTAAAACTTGGGCAAATCCAGTTGATATAACACCACAAGTTAAAGAAGATTGGATGATGTTTATTGGAACAGGTCCTGGAAATGGAATTCAATTACAAGATGGAAGTTTAGCAGTACCAGTTTATACTGCTAGTGCTAATGTTAGTGGAAGCCAATCTTCAGCAATGATCATTAGTAAAGATGGTGGTGAAACGTGGACTTTAGGTGAATCACCACAAGTACTACAAGGTAATGACCGTGAAACAATGAATAATGGTAGTCAGATGTTTACCGAATCTCAAGCTATTCAATTAAATAACGGACAAGTTAAATTATTCATGCGAAATACTTATGATAGTGTTTACTATGGTAAGGTTTATGTTGCAACAAGCAGTGATGGTGGAATGACTTGGGATAAAGTTGAAAAGACCGAAATCAATGATACTTATTGCCAGCTTTCAGTAGTAAATTATACTCGAGATGGTAAAGAATATGTTGTAATGACAAATCCAGATCATTATCCAAGAACACAAGGTATGGTTCATATTGGAGAAGTTGATCAAGAAACCGGAGATATTACATGGACTAATAGCCAAATTTTAAATACTGGTAAATTCCAATATTCTTGTTTAAGTATATTACAAAATGATGAAAATGATGTTTTATTTGGATTACTTTACGAAGATGATAGTGATGGAACATTTGATATTAAATATACAGAATTCAATGATGATTTCATTACAGCAGGGACTGTTGCTGAACAGATGAAAGATCCAAAACTTATTAGTTATTCTACAAATGTTGAAAATGGAAAAATTAATGTTACATTGACATTTGATCAAGAATTGATTGCAATAAATAATCCACAATTAAAATTAAGTATCAATGATAAAATTATTTTGGCTGATTATCAAACTGGTTCAGGAAGTGATACGATTACATTTGAAGCTGTATTATCTGAACAAGTTAATGGTGTAATGAAAGCTGTTGAAATCGTTGAAAATGATGGTATTATTGAAAACATTAGAAATGGAAAAGTTGGTACATTAAATACTAATATTCATGATTTTACACAAATCAATAGTGGCATAACTTTAGATAGTTATACTTCGCAGCATTCTTCTAGCACAGCTGAAAATGCTGATGGTGCAGCAAGCAATGTTATCGATAATAATCCAAATACTTATTGGCATTCAACTTGGGGAAATGCAAATATTAATTTACCTCAATCAGTAACACTAAAATTAGAGGAAACAAAGAAATTATATAAATTAGCTTATACTCCTCGTCAAAATAGTAGTAATGGTAGAGTTAAACAATATGAAATTTCTGTAAGTAACGATGGTGAAGAATTCAACGTAGTGGCTACAGGTACTTGGCAAGATAGTAAAAATGTTCAATATGCAGAATTTGTTCCTACAGATGCCCTATATGTTAAATTAACAGTACTTGAAGCATATGGTACAGGAGCTAAACAAAGTTGTGCTGTTGCTGAAATAAACTTATTTGAATATAGTGATGGTGTCATCGAACCTGGTGATAAAACAGCATTAACAAATTTAATAAATGAAGTTAGTGGATTAGATACAGATAGATATTCTAAAACGACAGTTGATGAACTTTTAGCTAGTGTAAATGAAGCTCAGGCTTTATTAGATGCTGAATTAGTTTCTCAAACGATGTTAAATAATGTTTATACAAAAATACTAAATGCTAAAAATGCTTTGATTGATATAAGTGATGCAAAAAATACAATTGCAAGATTAGATGCATTGAAAGAAGAAGATTATACTGCAGATTCATGGGAAACATTTGTTTCTGAATTAGCTGTTTTAAAAACACAAATAGACAATGTAACATCAAATAGAGAAGTATTAGATATAGTTGTTAAAGCTAATTATCTTGAAGCTCAATTAATTAAAGTTGAAGTTAAAGATGCTGACAAATCATTATTAGCTATTGCTATTGAAATGGCTGAAAAAGCCGACTTAGAAAATGTCGTACCAGCAGTAGTAACTGAATTTAACGAAGCTTTAACAAATGCAAAAGAAGTATATGCAAAAACTAATGCC
>BAHP02000054.1 GCA_000508865.1 Clostridiales bacterium VE202-01 | reverse complement strand
TAGGCATTTAAAATACACTATCATCCAGGTGGACAAAATTTATTTTGTCCCTTTTTTATTCTGTTGATGAATTAGAATTACCAACCGTAAAAGTAACTGTATCACTAATTGTTTTAGTACCATCAGATTCACTGATTTTAACACGATACTGAACACCAGGTGTCAATTCAAAGTCTTTACTACCATTACCAGTAAAAGTATATGCATCATTAATTTCACTACCATCAAGAGTAAAGAATTGAATACTAATGTTATTAGAACTGTTTTGAGCGTTTACTTTGATCGTAACCGTATTAGAAGAAGTAGTACTTCCATTTGTAACGGTCGTTCCATTTGAAGTAATTGAATAATTGATTTTGTTTTCTGATTTAGTTGAACCTACAGATTTGGTAATTTTATTAGATACTTTTCCTGGAGCTTTATGGAAGCGATAATATCCAGTTACATTAACTTTATCACTAGGCGTATAATCAATTGTGCCATCAGACTGACTTAATGTTGTAGTATATAAAATTTCATGACTGTTTGGATCACTAACTTCGACAACGTATTCAATTACGCCATACATTTTTGTTGCTTCAGTTGCATTTTCATCGGTTGCTGCACTTGCAGGGTTATATTCACTAAATTTGACAGAAATCTTTCCATTATTAGTAAGTGATGCATCAAAAGATGATAAATTGTTAATATCATATTCAACAGCTGATTCACTAGGACCAGTACCTTTTTTAGCCCAACCGGTATATATTTTATCAGATGGGGTACTTGCATTTGGACTTACATAAGGATATACACCAGCAATGATACTTATTTCTTCAACACTATCAGGTTTATCAGGGTATGATTTTTTGTCTGTTGTATTATCTTGTAAGTAACTTAATAGTTCACCAACTACTTTTCCAGGATAAGCTTTGTATTTAGAAGTATTTTTTCCAGCTGCTAATGCTTTTTCTTCAAATCCCATCCAAACTGAGCAAGTATAGTCAGGGGTATAAGCTGTCATCCATAAATCTTTACTAGCACCACTTTCAGTATTAGATGTACCAGTTTTAGCTCCAACGTTATCAATACCGCTTAAATATGCATAATTACCATATCCACTATCTGAATAACTTAGCATAGTTTCTCTGATCATGAAAGAAACATCTTCACCAATACTTTGCTTAGCTTCAGATTGGATATCTTTATCGATATTATAAGTTTTATTTGTGCTTGGAACTTCTACATAATTGACAGTATGTGATTCAATATAAACACCATTATTTGCAATAGTTGCATAAGCACCAGCTAGTTCAATTGGACTAGTACCGTTTGCCCAACCACCGATAGCATATGGTAGAGATAATTCTTCATTTTCTGTAGACATATCGATGCCTAAAGATTCCATATCAGCAATTACTTTTTTAGAAGATGCGGCTTCCAAAACTTCTTGGAAAGTTTGGATTGCAGGAATATTCCATGATTTAACTAAAGCTTCTTTAATTGGCATTGAACCATGATAACTATTGTCCCAGTTTTTAGGAGTATAGTTATTAGGGAAGGTCGTTGGTTCATCAACAACTGTGTGAACTGTTGACCAGTCTAGATATTTGTAAGCTAAACCATAATCAAGGATCGGTTTCATAGAAGAACCAGGTTGTCTTTTCAATGTTGCTTTATTTTTGTCACCAAGTTTATAATTGCGTCCACCAATTACTGCAACAATTCGACCATCTTGCGTAGACTGGATACTTCCAGACATTTGCATATCTTCATCAGTGTAATCATATGTTTCACCATTTGCTAGTTTTGCAGCTTCTTTTTGGACATCTTGATTACAGTATGTGTAAATATTCATTTGGGTTTCAGCAGGATCTAAACCAGTTTTTTCTTTTACTTCAGCAGTTACTAAATCAACGTATGCTGCTAATGCGCTATCTGAAGTGGTACTTGATTGTGATAACATATTTTCAATCTTTACTTTTTTTGCTAAATCACATTCTTCTTGAGTGATATAACCATGATCAACCATTAAGTTTAAAATGATATCACGTCGTTTAGTTGCTAAATCAAGATTGTAATATGGATCATAAGCACTAGGTGAATTCAAAGTTCCTGCTAATAAGGCCGCTTCTGGTAAAGTAAGTTGAGATACTTCTTTATTAAAATAATATTTGCTGGCTGCAGCAATACCGATTGAACTAGTACTGCGACCAAAATAAATTTTATTTAAATATAAAGTAATGATTTCTTCTTTACTTACTTCTTTCGTTGCCTGGATAGCTAAAATGATTTCACTGATTTTACGCGTATAAGTTTTTTGTTCTTCTGGGAAATATGACTTTTTGATTACTTGTTGGGTAATCGTAGAACCACCACCACGAATACTAAAATGTGCTAAATTAGTAATCAACGTTTTAGCAATACGAGGTAAATCGAAACCATCGTGTTCAAAGAAGCGGGAATCTTCTGCGGCAACTACAGCATCGATTAATACTTGCGGTAAATCTTCATAAGTAATATTTTCCCGTTTACCATTGATATCACTACCATATGTATACATTAGTTCTCCATTAGCATCATAAATTTTGCTTGCTTCGCCAGAAAGAAGTCGCTGTGCAGAAAAGTCTTCGGTTTCTTTGTATACTGACCAGGCGAAAAAACATCCTCCAGAAAGACAAATGACAATAATTATAATGATAAAACTAGTAAAAATTTTTTTCCAGTTTAATCTCTTCTTTTTACGTCTTGTAGTAGAGCTATCTGTCATTTTTGAGACCTCCTAAATAATATTGATCAATTATTTTTAAATAATTTAAACGCGGATTAAATCCTTGCTCAATCAAATGGCCTTTTTCTTTAATTTCTTCATAAGAAATAGATTTTTGATTGGGCTGATAGTATGCTTCAATCATGTATGAGGCATCAATTAAGTATACCTCATTTAGGTGAGTAAAAGCAATAATAACAAAGGCAATTCCATGGTGATTAATAATACTTTGTAAATGCTTGATTTGGTGAACACTAATATTAGTAAAAGGAAAGTTTTGTCTTTTGGTTTCCTTTGCTTCAAAATCTAAGTATTTACCTTTATAAATACCATTATAGTCAGTTGTAGAAGGAGTCTTAAAGTAAGCCTCAACTATTCTGGCAGCTGATCTTTTGGGATAATCAACTTTCACGATTTGAATTGGTGTAGGCTTTTTGTGAATATTGGCGATGCATTAGTAAGATAATATTTATTTGTTAAATTTAAATCTTCTTCAAGATTCATCCCACGATGACGGGTATTTAATTTTCCATCAATTAATTTGGTTTGATGGATAGTTGTCTTTTTCATATTTGGATAATTAACCATAATCGCTCCTTTTTATTACTTTACGTAGGTATTATACCATAACTAAAATAAAATATCATAATATCTTGCGAGTTTCCTAAACATTGTATATTTTGTTAAAATTCATGACAAATATATTAAACCCTTGCATTTAATCAAGAATTTTGTTTCAATATACTATATAGATAGGAGTTGATTACTTTGGAACCAAAAATTATGTTAAGTCCAAAAAAAATAGTTGCTAAAGAATTTAAAGTTGATTTTAAAGGATATAATGCAGAAGAAGTTGATCATTTTTTAGATATGATCGTTAAAGATTATGAATCATTCGCTGCTATGTTAAATGCATCGTATGATAAAATAGATCAATTGGAAGCTCGTTTAAATGAACAAAAGATCAAAATTGCTAAACTTGAACGTGAAAAAGCACTTCAAGATGACAATATCCATGCGATGGAAGAAAATCTTTCAACTAATGTGGATATTTTAAAAAGACTTTCTTTATTAGAAAAAGTAGTATTTAATCAAAATAAATAGTACCAAATAACTTTATACTTGCTTTCTAAAAAAAAATAAGTAAAATAAAGAAGACTCGTAGAAAACGATTGCTACGAAAGTAGAGGAAAGTCCAGGCTTCCACAAGCTGCGATGCTTGTAGTGTTTGTACATGACGAATCAATAAGTCATGGTAGCGTGAGCTAACGACAGGCCTAAGACCTAACCATTAGTATGGTCGATAAGCCATAAAGTGCCACAGAAACTATTCTAATCGAAAGATTAGCTGAAAAGAGGTAAACTCTGCAAGGAAGAAACCCAAATTTGGTAGGGGAATCGTCTTGAGGAAATTGAACTAAAAGACGGATGCGTATGCATAGATAAATAATCGTTTGAAAAACAGAACTTGGCTTACGAAGCGAGTCACATTAGCTGATTTTATCAGCTTTTTTGTTTGTATAGATATTTATATTTGTTTATAATAAATTAAAAGAGGTATATTTATGAATAAACATGATGAAACAAAATATATATTTGCCCAGGCAATAAAGGAATTAATTAAAAATAGACCATTAGATAAGATTACAGTGACAGATATTGTTATTAAAGCCGGAATGACAAGGCAAACGTTTTATCGTTATTTCATGGATAAATATGATTTGGTGAACTGGTATTTTGAAAAACTAGTATTGAAATCTTTTCGGCAAATGGGAAATGGATGTTCGTTGTATGAAGCGCTGTGTTTGAAATTTGAGTTTATTCAAAATGAACACTCTTTTTTTAAAGAAGCATTTAAGTCTAATGATTACAATAATTTGATTAATTATGATTTTAGTTGTATTTATAGTTTTTATAAAAAAATTATTGAACGAAACTTAGGGCATCAAGTAGATAAAGATATTGATTTTTTATTGCAAATGTATTGTAAAGGATCGATTGATATGACAGTAGACTGGATATTAAATGATATGCCTATAAGTATTAAAGAAATCGTTATTTTATTGATAGAGGCTTTACCAAAGAAATTAGAACCTTTTATTTTAAATATATGATTAAATAGATAAATCATTAAAAATGAGAATATTAATATATTGTTTTATTTTTTAATAATAAATGTAAAAAATAGTAAATATATAAAGTTATTACAAGAGATAATTGTTTTAATCAAAGAAAGAGATAATGAAAAATAAATGGTATCTTAGCATTTTTGTGATATAATGCTTTATGAATTTAATATTTTCACGTAAAAGGAGAGAGCTTATTATGGAGATAGAATTTTTAAAAGCTGTTAAAATTGGTAATAAGATATATGATATTGGTGAACGATTAGAGATCAAAGAACCCCAAGATACACTTATGGATTTAAATGAAGATTTTTATATCTTGATCTATCATGGTTTAAGATATGATGTTTATAGGAATGCTATTAAAATTATAAGAAATTAAATAAATGAATAAAAGGCTTGATTTTGATGATAAAATCAAGCTTATTTATTGTCTGTGTTTAAAAAATATATATTTTTTTAAATTGAAGTATATAATGTAGATAGATGATTTTAATAAAAAGAGGAAGGAGAAAAATATGAAGAAAGTATTATTATGCTTACTTATTGCTGTTCTTGTTATTCAATATTCTGGAATGACGAATGCAACATTTGCATTGGAAAACCAAACCATTATTAACGAACAAGAAAATGTTACACCACAATTGAAAAACGGAACAGCTATTATTCATGAAGATGATGATTTATCAACTATTAAAGAAATTTTAGCAAAGGCATTAGTTAGTAATTTTGAAGAAATCGATGTTCAAAGCTTACAGTGGGAATATTATTGTACTGGGAAAAATGGATTATTAACAAATGATGCATGGGGATTGATCGAAGGATTTACTTCTCAAAAGAAAGTAGCTTTTGTAACAACAACATATACACATCCATCATTGGCAAATAATAGTGATGGTGATTATCGAATCCGTTTAGCTGGAACAGAAGATGAAGTGATATTAACTAAAAAGATGAATTTGGATTCACAAATTATCTTGAAAAATGATTGTTCCGTTAAACTTGCATATAACGAAGATTTAACTGTTGATTATGAAGCATTAAAAGAAGCTGTTTTTAATACTATCGTTGATTCAACAACTCCAGCTTTAACTTTAGATGATGTAACAATTAGTTATTACGCAACTGCTACAACAGGAGCTATAGGAAGTTTAGGTAAAGCATGGGTTGATCTTGCGGGAGGTAAGGTAAATCTTATAAGCTATCCAGGAATTACTGAGGGAGAACAGCTTATTAAAGTTTCATTTGCGGGAAATGATGAATATGGTTCTGTTAGTGCAGAAGTTAGTGTAAACTTTATTGATCGTAATGAAATGCAGTGGAATTTAAAAGAGGGTCCATATGAAATTGATATGGTATTTAATGATGATCAAAGTTATGATTATTCAGGAATAGAAAAAGCTATCATTAATACTGTTATTGCTTCAACTGATCCTGAATTAAATGAAAGTGATATTAAAGTTGAATATAATGCAAGTGCTACAGGATTAGGTGATAATTATCAGCCTTTAGATAATAAAGATGTGTTAAATTTAAAGAAATTTGGTGCTGGAACATGGCAAATACGATTATCATGGAATGGCAATTTAGATTATAAAGCTGGATCTGTTGTTGTAGAAGTAACCGTAACAGATAATAGACTTGCTAGTAAAATAGTATGTAAAGATGGTGGTTCTTTTACATATAATGTAGATAGCCAGGTAATGAAACAAGATATTTTAAATAATGTGATCGATTGGCAGCAATCAATCTTACCAGAATCAGATACTTTAGATATAGATGATTTTGCAATTGAATATTATGGTGAAAATGTTTTAACAGATAATGTTAATGGTGGAGTGAAACAATGGGCACCAATCGAAGGGGGAAAAGTAAATCTTTTAACTTATCCACAAATGGGTGCTGGTGAACAAAAGATTAGAATTTCATATAATGGAAATGGCGATTATCGTCCATCTGAAACTGTGGAAACTACAGTTTCAGTTAATAAAGCTACAGTTAAAGTTACTGTTCATTCAACGAATATTTATGCTGATGAAGCACTTCCTGAAGACTTTATAACAACAAATCCAGTTGATAAATTTGATCAATATCAAATTTATGCTGGTATAACAAGTAATGTAACGACTGCTATCTATTTAAATTTACCAGCTCGTTATACAGATACAACAGTATTAAAGATCTTAGATCCAATCGTTGAAAAAATTTATGGTAAGACATTTACTGAAATTATGAATGATGGAATTACAGTAGGCGAATTACGCCAATTATTAAGTACCCAAGAATTATTAGATTTATTGGATAAATTGAATATTGATACAGGGGTATTTGGACAGGTTTTAGAAGTAATCAATAAATTACCTTCACTTGTTGATTCAGTTAATGTAGCCTTTGGAACCCCAAATAAAGCAGGTTTATATTTAACAACGGTAGTAACTGACAATAAAAACTATGAAACTGGTGTTGGAGTTGGAATGCTGCTTGTTAAAATGCGTGCTTCTGGTATCAAATTGATGTGGAATGAAACAATTGAAAATGGTAAGATGACAGTCGATCAGGCAGCAAACTTTGATTTTAATGCAACACTTACTTATAATGGAGAAGCGTTAAAAGATCAAAGTAACATTCATTATTTATATACTGGTGTGACAAGTAAATTCCGTCTTTATTCAAGTACGACTACACCTCCAACTGAACCAGGAAGATATGTTGTTACTGTTGTAACTTTAGGTGGTAATTATCTAGCTGCACCAATAACAAGAACATTCCAAATTACAAAATAATTATTGTTATAAAATATAATTAAAAGGCGATGATTCGCCTTTTATTATTGTAAATAAAAACTAGGTAATAAAATATAATTTATATGCTTTAAAAGCATTGTAATAATTTAATATAGGTATTAGATATTGATCGTTTATCATAATATAATATAGATGTCAAAAGAGAAGAAAAGTAAGTGCTATTTTTGAGTCAATTAAAAAATTATCTAGTTTTAATTGTAATAGTCGATTCGAGTAATATTTACTTTTTATCAGTTTCAATAGTATTGGTACTAATCAATTGAAAGATTTATTGGATGATGAATTATTATTAAGAACTGATAAAATGATTTTAAGTGAAAAGCTTATATTATTTCTATTTCTTTTTAAGTACTTTGTAGTATATATCCTTTTTATAGAAATACTATGAAATAAAATTTGAATAAAGTGTTGTGTCTATGTGATGTAGACAGAAATGGAGGAAAGAATGAAAACTTTAGTTGCTTATTTTTCATGTAGTGGTGTAACAAAAAAAGTTGGGCAATCAATTGCAGAGATATTATTAGGAGATCTTTATGAAATCAAGCCAGAGGTTCCGTATAGTTCTGTTGATTTGAATTGGAATGACCCTAACTCACGAAGTAGTCTTGAAATGAAAAACAAAACATCAAGACCTGCAATCATCAAAGATATTGAAAATATGGAACAATATGATGTGATCTTTATAGGCTTTCCAATTTGGTGGTATCTTGCACCAACAATTATTAATACTTTTTTAGAAAGTTATGATTTTAAAGATAAAACAATTGTTCCTTTTGCAACTTCTGGCGGAAGTGGTGCAGGTGAAACAGATAAATATTTGCAAGTTAGTTGTTCGAATGATGTTAATTGGTATCAAACAACGGTCCTTAATGGGTTTTCACAAGGACAATTAACAAAATGGTTAAATGATTTAAATTTATATGAGGAGTGATTTTAATGAGTTTTCAAATGCATATTCCTACCCGTATTTTATTTGGGGCAGGAAAATTAAATGAATTACATCAACAACAAATGCCTGGTAAAAAAGCGTTGGTTGTTATCTCTAACGGAAAATCAACAAGAGACAATGGATATTTAGAAAGAACTTTAGAACAGTTAAAATTGGCACATGTTGATTATATTATTTTTGATCAAATTGAAGCCAATCCCCTTCATACAACAGTTATGAACGGAGCTTCAATGGGAAAAGATAATAAATGTGATTTTGTTGTTGCTTTAGGTGGTGGAAGTGTTTTAGATGCTTCTAAGGCTATTTCTGCGATGATGACAAATGATGGAACATTATGGGATTATATCAATGGTGGAACTGGAAAAGGGAACCCCCTTACTAATGCAGCACTACCAATCGTTGCTATTACGACGACAGCGGGTACAGGCTCTGAAGTCGATCAATGGGGCGTTATCTCTAATTTAGAAACTAATGAAAAAATAGGATTTGGTGGGGATGAATCACTATTTCCTGTCATTGCAGTCGTTGATCCTGAATTGATGGTAACTGTACCACCACAATATACAGCATACCAGGGTTTTGATGCATTATTTCACAGTGTGGAATGTTATATTTCTAAAATGGCTAATGAAATGAGTGATATGTATGCCTGAAAGCAGTAGAAAATATTGCCAAGTATTTACCACGAGCTTATCAAAATGGAAATGATCTAGAAGCCAGAAGTCATGTGGCTTTTGCAAATACATTGTCAGGTATCGTTATGGAATTAAGCTGTTGTACAAGTGAACATGCCATGGAGCACGCCATGAGTGCTTATCATCATAATTTACCTCATGGGGCGGGATTGATCATGATCAGTAAGGAATATTATCAATATTTTGTAAACCAGCATGCCTGTGATCAAAGATTTATTGATCTAGCAAAAGCGTTGGGGAAAAAAGATGCAGATGATCCACAAGACTTTGTTGATTTATTAGTTGAATTACAGAAAACTTGTGAGGTTGATCATCTTAAAATGAGTGATTATGGTATAGTATATGATGAAATGGACACTCTTGCAAAAAACGCGAGAGAGACGATGGGTGGTTTGTTTTGTGCTGATCCAATCGAATTGAATCATGAAAATTGTAGAATAATATTTGAAAAAGCATATCGATAACTGTATAAAAAGATTGAAAATAAGATATATTTTCCAATCTTTTTTTCCGTTGCTTAACATTCTTTTGAATGATAGAATAATAGAAATGAGGGGTGATCATGATGGAAATACGGGTTTTAAAATATTTCTTAGCAGTAGCTCGAGAAGGAAATATCACCAAAGCTGCTGAAATTCTGCATATTACACAACCAACGTTAAGCAGGCAGCTGATGCAGTTAGAAGATGAATTAGGTGCTGCTTTATTTGTTAGGGGAAAGAGGAAAATCATATTAACCGAAGCAGGGATGCTTTTAAAAAGACGTGCTGAAGAAATAGTTAGTCTATCTGAAAAAACCGAATTAGAAATTAGTCATCAAGATAATGAGGTTTCAGGTGAAATCGTTTTAGCTTGTGGAATTACCGAAGCAACAAAAACAATGGGGCAATATATTCAAAAATTTAAGAATATTTATCCTGAAGTGACTTTTCATGTGCGAAATGGTAATAGCGATTTTATTATTGAAAATATCGATAAGGGGCTTGTTGATATAGGTTTTGTTTTAGAACCAGTTAATTTAGAAAAACTTAATTTTTTAAAAATAAATAAGGTTGAAAGATATGGAATTCTCACAAAGAAAAATTCCTTTTTGGCGCAAAAAGAATATATCATGCCTGAAGATCTAAAAGGCATTTCGCTTATTAATACTTCAAGAAGTGAAACCCAAAATGAATTTAAAAAATGGATGGGCAGCAGCTATGATCAGCTTCATTTTGCAGCTATATCAGAATTAACAACGACGGCATCTATTTTAGTTTCAAATAACATAGGGCATGCTGTTGTTGTAGAAGGCTCAATTAATTATGCGGCTAATCAGGAATTATGTTTTAGACCTTTTTATCCAGAACTCATAACAACATCGCTCATTGTCTGGAAAAAATATCAATCATTTAGCTTTACAGTATCTAAATTTATTGATTTTTTAGCAAAAGAAATCAAAGAGAATAGATAGTTTAAATAAAAAATAACAATGTAATCTTTTTAGGAGAAAACATTGTTATTTTTGTTTTATGATATAATTTTCTGTTTTTATATAAATAATTTGCGAGATTATACCGATTACTGTACCTGTTATAGTTCCAATCAATAATAAATAAGGTAAATAATATAAAAATGTTGATGTGTTAAAGAAAAACATTGCTATTAATAATTGACCTATATTATGAAAAACGCCCCCGATAATAGAAATGGTATAATTTGAAAATAATTTTGTTTGATAAAATAATGACATCATAGCTAAAGATAATATCCCACCAGCTAAACTATATAACATCATATAAAGATTAGTAAAAGTTATACCAACAATAAATATCCTAAGCAGCATAACAAAAAAAGCTTCTTTATAACCAAAACAGAATAACATAATTATAGTGGTAATATTTGCAAGACCAATTTTTGTTCCCGGAATACTAAGATGAAAAGGAATCAATGTTTCGATATAACTTAAAATAATTGCAATAGCACAGAATAAGGCTAAATAACACATCCTTTTTACATTAATAGACTTTGACATCTTGATCACCATCCTTGCCATCAATGATTTCAACGATTAACTGATGTGGTAAACAGATAATACTGGCACCTGATTTAGAAATATGTCCCTGTTGTATACAAGTTTTATCAGGACACGTTGCCTTATCCATATATATTTCATTATTTTTAATAATTAAAATATTTCCATCATTGATATTGATTGTTTGATCTTCATTTAAGTCATAAATACCATAATCTTCTTTGTTAACTGTGATTTTAACCAAATGACCATTATCAGATCTGGTTAATAAAAAAAAGCCCATAATTATAATAAAGATGAAAGAAATGACAATAATATCATATTTAAAGGTTTTATTTTTCATTTTTATACTCCATGTTATAATAAGAAATAGGAGGCATACTATGAAAAAGTTAATCACTATTTTATTACTTCTTACTCTTTGTGGCTGTCAGAGTCAGTCTACACCCCTATCAGATAAACGGTTTTGTTTAGATACAATCGTTGAAATCACTTTATACGATTCAAACTCTACTGATATTTTAAATCACTGCTTTGATATTTGCAATGATCTAGAGTTAGTTTTTTCATCAACAAATGAAAAGAGTGAATTATATAAAATCAATCATAGCATTAATAAATTACAAGAACAGATGATTTCAGATGATTTATATGCGGTAATCAAAGAGGGTTTAAAATATAGTGAACTATCAAAAGGACAATTTGATATAACGATTGGGTCTATTTCAGCATTATGGGATTTTAAAAAGGAGCTGCCTGAACTCCCTCAACAAGATATGATTCAAGAAAACTTGCAAAATGTTTCTTATCAAAATATTATATTGACCCCAAATAAGATTACATATCTCAATGAAAATACTATGATTGATTTAGGAGCAATTGCAAAAGGATATATTGCTGATAAGATCAAGGATTATTTATTAAAAGAAAATGTCAATAATGCCATTATTAATTTAGGAGGCAATGTATTGTGTGTGGGAAATAAAAACAATGAGCAGTTTATGGTTGGATTGACAGATCCGCAAGAAATAGATCAATCTATTTTAACTTTAACGATAGATGATTTATCTGTTGTTACTAGTGGCGTATATCAAAGATATTTTGAATTGAATGGTCAAAAATATCATCATATCTTAAATCCCCAAACTGGTTATAACTATGAAAATGGATTATCATCAGTAACGATCATATCTAAAACATCATTACAAGCAGATACTTTAAGTACTGTATGTTTTTCATTAGGAAAAGAAAAAGGGATAGAACTATTAAATTCAATGGATGATGTTTATGGTTGTTTTATTGATGAAAATAATCAAATCAGCTATTCAAATGGTTTTGAAGAATATATAAGATAAAAAGATGTTCTTGTTTTAGAGTTAGAAAGAATATGGAAGAATTGATTTTATTGATTAATGCAATGATCTCAATGCTTCCTTTTTTGTTTATTTCAATAATGAGTTAAAATTTTATGCTTAAAAAGCATTAAATACATTTATTCTAAGTATTAGACATAATTAATATTAGCATTTAAAATAAAATTAGATAAAGAAAGGGGGTTACTTATTTGTAATGAATATTCAAGATTTAACAAGATGTTATTACATTTTACAGGAGGATATATTTAAATTTAAAAAATTAGGACTATTGGATAATGTATCTACTATTAATGGGCAGATGGAGTTTGATGACGATGATGTTCGTCAAATAATAGAAATGGTTAATTTAATGGAATTGGGTTTGGATGATCAAGGACTGGTGAAATATTACACCAATAAAGATACGCAAACAGACACTTTAAAAAAAGTTCGAGTTTCGATCCTTGAACAATTACATTCGTATCAAAAGAAACTAGATGATATAGATTATATGATTTATGAAAAGGAAAAATTATGGCAAAAGGAGAAAATATGACACAAAAGATTATAAAAATTATTTTAGCTGTTTGTTTTGTGTTTACCATAACAGCCTGTCAAGTTCAAGAAGACACGTTAGATAATCATCAGATCGATGCGACAGAAAATGAGACAAAAATACTTATAGCTTATTTTAGTTTATATGGGAATGCTGATTATAATGAAAATACAGATGCTTCAACTTCAGCAAGCATTGTCATTGATAAAAATCAACGTCTAGGGACAACAGAATATGTTGCTAATTTGATTCAAGAAAAAACTGGTGGCGATAAATACTTGATTGAGGTAGATGAAAAATATTCTGATGATTTTCAAGAAGTTATTGATCAAAATCATCGTGAACAAAATCAAGATACCTTACCTCAAATAAGTGGACAGGATATACAAATTGAAGAATACGATATTATCTTTATAGGTTATCCTGTATGGGCGACAGGAATCCCGCAAGTAATTCGCTCGTTTATGGAAAAATATGATCTAAGTGAAAAAACAGTGATTCCATTTTGCAGCCATAATGGATATGGAAGTGGAAACAGTTATGACGAAATTCAGGAATATTCAAAAAGCAAAAATATGTTAGAAGGAATTGCAATTGATTCTCAAGAAATCCTTGAATCTGAAAGTCAAATAGAACAATGGCTTGATGGTCTTGGTTTAAATATCAATGATAATAGTCAATTAAGTATACAAATTTGTGATTATCAATTAGATGGACAATTAAATGATAGTCAAATGGCACAACAATTAAAAACGATGTTACCACTTACTGTTTCAATGGTTCATTATGGCAATAGAGAATTTTATGGCACGATTGATGAAACAATCGAAGTACAAGGTAGTGGACAACTTTCTTTTGAAAATGGTGACATTACTTATTGTCCCACAAATAACTCACTTGCTATTTTCTATAATCAATCAGATAATCCTAATTTAACGATGGAAGTCTATGTTGTAGGAAAAGTAACATCAGATTTAAAAATATTTCATGAACTCTCTTCAAAAGAAGATATAACATTTAATACAAAATAGGAGGATAAATAATGAAAAAGATTTTAATGATTCTTATGGTATTGATGTTGGTCGGATGTCAAAATACCCAAAATGAAGATGCTTCATCATCACAGGATGATACAAAGCAAACTGAAGAAATTACAAGTAACCAAACAGAAAAAGATCAAAAAATTCTTGTTGCCTATTTTTCAAGAGTAGGTAATACTGATTTTCCTAGTGATGTTGATACTTCTTCATCAGCAAGTGTGATCGTAGATGGTGATACACTTATTGGAAGTACCGAATATATCGCTAATGTTATTGTTGAACAGACAGGTGGAGATAAATTTCTTATTGAGACACAAACAAAATATTCAGCTGATTATGATGAGTTAGTTGATCAACAGCAAGGTGAAAGAAATAAAAACGCACGTCCAGCTTTAGCATCACATGTTGAAGATTTTGATAGTTATGATGTTATCTATTTAGGTTTTCCTAACTGGTGGTATGGGATGCCAATGCCTCTTTATACATTTTTAGAAGAATATGATTTTTCAGGTAAAATAATAATTCCTTTTAATACATCAGGTGGTTCAGGATTTTCTGATGCAATAAGTGAGATAGAGGACTTGTGTCCAAATGCTACGGTTTTAGATGGATATACAACAAGTGGCAGCAGTGTTCAAAATGATCGAGAAGAAATCAGCGAATGGATCAATGAAGTTAGTCAGTAATTTTCTAGATGTTATTTAGTATGAGGAAACGTTGATGAAAAAGAAATTTCTAAAAAGAGATATGGTATTTAGGTTAGTTGTTTTTACTACAGTTATTATTCAAGGATTTATATTATTAAAATATGATGTGACTTCTTTTGAAAATAAAGAACAGTACGAGTCAGCTTGTGTCTTGAATACTCAAAAAATATCCAAAGCAGAATCTAATATCATATTTGAAAATGAAAGAAATATTTTGATTTTGCATGATGGCGCTTGTGGTTTTCTTGAGACTTTTAATTCCATGATACAAGAAAAAATAGTATGTGATATTTGTGAAATTAGTTGTACTGAAAACTATCAAATAGAAAATTATGATTTGATATTATTAGGAAATGAAGTAATAGATAATCAACCTAGTGAATCAATGATAAATTTTTTGGAGCAATATGATTTCTCTGGATTAGATGTAGCCCCTTATTGTAGGAGGAATGGATCATGATTTATTTGAAAGTACGATTCAATCATATATACAAGGAGCAGATATTTTACCTGGTTTAGGTTTTAATGGTGATGAAATTTCTGAAACTGAGGAGATTACTTATTTTATTGATGGGTGGTTAACAACAGTATATACATCTACATAAATAGCATATTTTAATTTAAAAGATGAAGAATTTATAATTAATCTTCATCTTTTGTTACATTAAAGATAATTTTAGTGTCTGATTTAACTATGTAAAACTTTTGTAAAGATCTTGTTGCTGATTTTTATGATCAATATTTTTTTATAAATCAAACTATATAAGTTTTTTATAGTTGTGTTGATTTATTTCATTGTGTAAATGAAATTTAAAAAAATTTAAAATAGCTCTTGACCGGTTCTTACAACCGGTTGATACAATTGCATTGTAGTAAAGAAAGGAAATTAAGGAGGTAAATATGGAAAAACAAAAAACACAATTATTTAATAAGATTAATAGTAAATTTATGGCTACTGATCCAGAATTTGTAGATATTATTAAAAACTTTTTACAAGAAGAAGTCCTAAATGTTGGTAATTTATCAGAGAAAGAGAGAATGCTATGCATTTTATCGGTCTTATTAGGCTGTCAAGGAATGGAAGAATATTGTCATATGCTTCATGTAGCATTAGATTCAAATATTGATCCTGTTGCTATTAAAGAAACTGTTTATCAAGCAGCCGCTTATTTAGGTATTGGGAGAGTATCTGATTATTTATTAAAGACGAACGAAATTATGAAAGAATATGGAATTTCTTTACCATTACCAGCTCAAAGTATAACAAATAGAGAATCAAGATTTGAAAAAGGGCTTGCAAAACAAGTAGAATTATTTGGTTTGCAAATGGCTGATAGACAAAAAGATACGGGACCAAGACAAAATATCAATCGTTGGTTAGCTTCTAATTGTTTTGGAGATTACTATACGAGAAATGGACTTAATGACCAGGAAAGAGAAATGATAACCTTTTGTTTTATTTTAGCACAGGGTGGTTGTGAAAATCAGTTAAGAGGACATACTGCGGGAAACTTTGGTGTAGGAAATGATAAAGAAAAACTGTATCAGATTGTTGAACAATGTATGCCCTATATTGGCTATCCTCGATCATTAAATGCGATGGCTGTTATTGATGAAGTAGCTTCAAAATTAAAATAATGGGGATAGTATGATGAAGTATAAAAGAGGAAGGAAAATGATATTAGTTATATTAGGTATTGTTATTTTGGCAATTGTTGGCATCGTTATTTATTGTATGACAGGAAGTTCTTTGAATCATGAAACACAAAACATTGTTAAAGGTGAGAAGGATTCAAGATCGATCATTATCTATTTTTCAAGATCAAATGCTTTAGAGTATGATGATGAGATTGACGTTAGCACCCATGCAAGTTTAAATTTAAAAAATAATCACATCGAAGGTAATACAGAAATAGCGGCTAAGATGATTCAAGAAAAGACAGGTGCTGATTTATCCTCAATTCAAGTTTCAAAAAGTTATAGAACCCCATTTCTTGCTACCTCTCTAAGAGCCTGGTTAGAGAAATATTTAAATATTAAACCAAGTTTATTAAATGTGCCAGAAAATTTAGATGATTATGATGTTATTTATTTAGGATATCCTATTTGGTGGTACAAAGAACCCATGGCAGTTGATGCATTTTTGGAAAACTATGATTTAAGTGAAAAAACGATCATTCCATTTTGTACAAGTACAAGTTCATCAATTGATGAAAGTGTTCAATCAATACAAAAAATATGCCCTCATTCTCATGTGCTTGAAGGCTTAAGAATGGAACAGGCAAATGAAAAAGAAATAGATGAATGGTTAAAGAAGATAAATATTGGAGGCTAGAACGATGAATACATTTAATTATGAATTAAAAACAAAGACATACTTTGGCAAAAATGCAGCTAAGGAAAATTTGCCAACTGAGTTATCAAAAGTAGGAAAAACAGTTATGCTTGCTTATGGTGGCGGATCAATAAAAAAGAATGGAATTTATGATGAAATAAAAGAAATCTTAGAAAATGCAGGAAAAGAAGTTGTAGATTTTTCAGGTATCATGCCCAATCCTACATATAAGAAAGTACAGGAAGGAGCTAAACTTGCTAAAGATAAAAAAGTTGATTTTATTTTAGCAGTTGGTGGAGGCTCTGTGATTGATTGCTGTAAAATTATTTCGGCACAGGCAAAATTAGAAAAAGATATTTGGAATATGGAATATGTAGACGGACAATTTCCAACTGATGGTATCTTAATGGGAGCAATTGTTACAGCGAGTGGAACTGGCGCCGAGATGAATGCTGGAGCAGTCATTACACATGAAGAAAAAATGTGGAAGGGACCAATTGTTGGAACACAAGCAGGTTTTGCAATATTAGATCCTTGGTATACCAAATCATTACCAATGAAACAGGTCATCTCAGGGGCATTCGATACATTAAGTCATTGTATGGAGACGTATTTAGGAACTCCTAGAATTCCTAATTTATCTGATCAAATCAATGAATCTATCATGAGAGTTGTCATTGAAAATATGAAGAAACTATTAATTGATGCCTATGATATGGACGCAAGAAGTGAATTGATGTGGGCTTCTGCTATGGCAGAAAATGGTATTTTAAAAATTGGTAAGGTTACTGATTTTCAGGCACATCAAATAGAACATCAGTTAGGAGCTTATACAGATTGTAATCATGGACAGGGACTTGCGGTTATTCATCCGGTATTATACCGCCACATGTACAAAGAAGGATTAAATCAATTTGTAAGATTAGCTAAAGAAGTTTGGCATGTTGATTCAGTTGATAAAACAGTTGAAGATATAGCATTAGCAGGTATTGAAGCGATGGCATCATTTATTAAAGATATGGGACTACCAACTACATTAACTGAGATGAAGATCACAGATGAGAATATTTTGAGAAATGTTGCAGATACCTGCAATTTAACAGCTGGATGTGTAAAGAAATTTGAAAGAGATGAAATCTTTGAAATCCTTAAAGAATGCTTATAGTGATGATAAAACAAAGGGAAAGAAATATCTAAGAGTTCTATTTGTTTTATTAGTATGTTCATTTTTGGGATGTAATGTTCAAAATAATGAATTAGTAGATGAAAAGAAGAATAACAAAATGACCATTCTTACAGATCAATCATATGTTATGCAGGAATTATATGTAAGTAGGGATAGTCAACAAATATATGGTGAATTGTATATGCCTCGATATATTGATAAGAAAGTGCCAATAATTATTTATTGTCATGGTCTTGGCGGTTATCATGAAGATGGTGTTCAGTATGCTAAGGAACTTGTAAAATTAGGCTATGGAGCTTATTGTTTTGATTTTTGTGGTGGTAGCCCATTAAGCAGGAGTGATGAATCAACATTGGAAATGTCAATATTTACAGAACAGAAAGATTTGGAAGCTGTTATTAAAATGATTCAAGAACTTGATTTTGTGGATAAAGATAATATTTTTTTGTTGGGTTCTAGTCAGGGTGGTGTTGTATCTGCCATAACAGCAGCTAAAAATCCAGAAATTATTAGAGGAATGATGCTTCTGTATCCAGCTTTTGTGTTAGTGGATCAGGCGCAAGCTTTGTTCAAGAGTATCGATGATATTCCAGATAATTATTATCATCTATGGATGAGTGTAGGAAAAGGTTATTTTGAAAAATTGTTGAATTATGATGTTTATGATGAAATATCTTCTTATAACAATGATGTTCTCATTATTCATGGCGACGCTGACAATATTGTACCGCTATCTTATTCAAAAAAAGCAGAGAATATTTATTTATCTGCTCAATTAAAAGTGATTGAAGGAGCTGGTCATGGGTTTTATGATTATAATTTTAAAGAAGCAATGAGCTATATAGAAAATTATTTAGTTGAAAATATATATGTTGAAGATAACTATTAATATTGAAAAATGATCGGTAATTATCGAATGGGTTTATCTTAGTAGTGTAATTCGGTCATTATTGAAATAATCTTAGATCATCATTGGAATATACAAGATGACTTTTGTTGAATCAATAAATGAATTTTTAGGAGGAATTGAAGATGAAAAAAGTATTATCGTTTTTATTAGCTGTGTTTGTCACGCTGACTCTAGCGGGATGTAGTCAAACAAACCAAAATGAACAAGATCAAACCTCAGAGAATCCAAAACAAACGGTAACAGTTACAGATCAAAATATTCTTATTGCTTATTTTTCGTATAGTGGCAATACCGAAAAAGCGGCTCAAGAAATACAAAAACAAACTGATGGACAATTGGTAGAAATTACCAGAAAAGAAGCATATCCAAATGATTTTTATGATATAGCTGAAAATGAAATCATCAATGGTGAGCAGCCTGAAATCACTTTGTCTATTGATAGTATTGATCAATATGATGTTATTTTTATTGGTTATCCTATCTGGTGGCAAAAAGCCCCAGCAATGATCAATACATTTGTTCATCAGTTTGATTTTACTGGTAAAACTGTTATTCCGTTTTGTACAAGCAGCAGTGATGGTATAGAAGAAAGTTTAGATGTATTTGATGATCTTCAAGATCATGCAGATATGAAAGAGGGATTAAGAATCAGTGATTATGATGAAATATCTAACTGGTTGGATAGAGTGTTAGAATAGAGGAGGCAGATATGAATAAAAACATGTTAATTTTAATCAGCAAGTTCTAGAAAAATGGAAATTCAGACGGATTGTGCAAACAATTTCAAAAAAGTGGTCAGGAAGCTGGACACGAAGTGAAAAAATTTATCTTTAAGATTTAAATATCCATTTTTGTAAAGCCTGTTATATTTGTAAAAAAGTAAATCATTGTATCTAGGAAAATGAGATGACAATGTTCTTAAAAGAAATGAATAAAGTGGATGTATTCGTTTTATCTTTCTATTCATCAATGTTTAATTAAAACAGGATCTTAGTAACTTCTTATCCTCAACAGCTAAAAGATAAAGAGTTTTATTATGACAGCTGTTGATGATAAGAAATCAACATACCATGTATGGTTTAATGAATTGTGTATCAGGAGCAAAAATCAATTGACGTGTACACTTGGCAAATGGGAGATATTGATGGACACCAAGCTTAAAAACAGCTTATGAATATGGTCAAAATATATTATACGAGGAGGAATAAAATGAAAAAGATCACTAGGTTATTATTAGTAATAGTATTAGCAGGATCACTGGTTGGATGCTTTCAAAATAATGAAAGATCAAATACAGTAGATACAACAAAACAAGCGAGTCAAGATTCTGATAATAAATCTATTTCAGCAAATAGAATTTTGATAACTTATTTTTCAGTACCTGAAACAGATGGGGAAGATACTGTTTCTTCAGCTAGTCGTGTTGCAACTGAAAATGGTGTTGTTGGCAATACTCAATATGTTGCCAGTCTTATTCAACAGGAAAGCGGTGGTGATTTGTATAGAATCGAAACAGTTCAAAGCTATCCCCAAACACATGATCCATTATTGGAATTTGCTTATGAAGAACGTAGTAAAAATGCAAGACCGGAATTAAAAAATGAAATTGATAATTTTGATGAGTACGATACAGTTTTCATTGGCTATCCTAACTGGAATGCTGATTTACCAATGCCATTATATACTTTTTTAGAACAATATGATTTTACTGATAAAACAATTATTCCTTTTACTACGCATGGTGGTAGTAGCTTTTCAGGAACGATTGGTGTAATTGCTGATTTACAGTCTAATGCAACAGTTGTATCAAATGGCTTATCGATTTCAAGAAATGATGTAGTATCTTGTGATGATGAAGTTAAAGAATGGTTAGATGAGCTTCAAATAAAATAAATAAAGAAACTACTCATTAAAAGAGTAGTTATAGGTGGTGATATAGATGAAACGGATATTGATGAGAAGCTTGGATGTTATGATGTTTGTTTTAGTATTGTTATTGATGGCTTTTCATTTGACAGGTCAACAATTACATGAATTGCTAGGAACAATTACTCTTCTTTGTTTTATTGTTCATCATATATTGAATTGGAAGTGGCATCAAGGTATCCTAAAAGGGCGTTATCAAATGTCGAGAAAATTAATGACTTTAGTAAATGTTCTTCTTTTTATAGATATAATGTGTTTAGGGATAAGTGGAATGTTGATGTCTAATTATGTTTTTCGCTTTATTTCCTCATTTGGATTGATTTCATTGGCTAGAAGAATTCATATGGTTGCTTCATACTGGGGATTTGTTATGATGTCTATTCATTTAGGATTCCATTGGCATGTGATTCTCATACCAATAAAAAAGAAATTTAAAAAGCTATCTTATAATATACAGTTAGTTTTTTATAAAAAATAGAATCTATATGTATATGTTTTCAATAGAAGTTTTGTGTTTTTTGATTATGAAATGAATATTTTTGATTTTATTAAAGAGTATCTTTTTATTAGTTTTTTATGTATAGGAATAGGATATATAATACTTAAAAAAATAAAGGATAGAAGGAGCAAAGAATAATGAAAGTTATTTTAATAAATGGAAGTCCAAATGCAAGAGGGTGTACATATACAGCACTTCAAGAAGTTGAAAAAATTTTAAATGCTGAAAGTATTGATACAGAAATTATTCAGATAGGACATAAAGATATTCGTGGCTGTATCGGATGTCGTCAATGCAAAAAAATAGGAAAGTGTATTTTTGATGATTGTGTTAATGATGTAGCAGCAAAATTTATAGAATGTGACGGTATCGTGATAGGGTCACCTGTTTATTTCGCCTCTGCTAATGGAACCCTTGTTTCTTTTATTGATCGTTTGTTTTATAGTAGTCAGTGTGATAAAACAATGAAAGTTGGCGCAGCTGTAGTTTCAGCAAGACGTGGCGGTTGTTCAGCGACATTTGATGAATTAAACAAATATTTTACAATTTCTTCCATGCCGGTTGTTTCTAGTCAATATTGGAATAGTGTTCATGGATATACTGCTGAGGATGTAAGAAAAGATGCAGAAGGACTGCAAACGATGCGGGTGCTAGGGAAAAATATGGCGTTTTTAATAAAAAGTATTCAACTAGGGAAAGAAAAATATGGACTTCCTGAAAAAGAAAAAAGTGTGCATACTCATTTTATAAGATAGTTTTAAAAGAATAAAATGATAATATTTGGTAATTTAATTAAAATTATCTCTGTTGTTTTTGGTTGAAATAAATCCATATTATGAGATATCAACTATAAAAATTGGTAAAAGATATGAATTAAGATGTAATCATTATATAGAGATTATTAATTTTTAGAAATTTTGAAAAGATGAAGAACTAATAATTTATCTTCATCTTTTGTTGTTTTATTGATTGTTTGAAATTTATTAACGATGAATATGTCTGTTATTTTTAGTATATAGAAATCGTTTAATAGTACTTCTGTATTTTTTATCTGAAAATCAATTTATTAAGAAAACATCTGAATTTTTAGCTAATATTGATTCGATTAGCGGGATAGAAAGATTTTAATTTTGATATCTGGATGATTAATATTATGATGAAATGTGCTTTATATTTTTGATAATTATCTACTAGTAAAAATATTTGATATATATTAAAATAGAGTTTAATAACATTCAGGGAGTAAAGAAAATGAAATTAGAAGCATTAGTTAATCAAAATTATGATAATTTGAATGAAAATGATAAAATTGTTATGAAACAAATTTTAATTTTTCAACAAGAATATCGTCATTATTCATGTCAAAAGATAGCAAACGAGTGCCATATTTCTAGAGCAACTCTATTGAGAATCTGTAGAAAAATTGGATTAAATTCTTTTTCTGATCTAAAGTATTTACTTAAAAATAATCAGCTAAAATTTGTTGAAACTGATAATAGTTTTCATAATATTTGTGAGAATTATCGGTTGTTGATCAATGAGTTACAAAAAATACCATTTCATGATATTTGTCAAATTATATATGAGGCACCAACGATCTATATTTATGGAACGGGTAATGAACAAAAAAGTTTAGCTCAGGAAATAAAAAGAATATTTCTTTCAGTGGATAAATGTGTTATTGATTTATTTGATATAGGTGAAGTAGAATT
The DNA here is from genome assembly GCA_000508865.1 of Clostridiales bacterium VE202-01. GTDB lineage: Bacteria > Bacillota_I > Bacilli_A > Erysipelotrichales > Coprobacillaceae > Thomasclavelia. Next base: position 37,476 of record BAHP02000054.1, on the reverse strand, counting down.
GATGAGGAAAACATTTCAAAAAAAAGATTTATTTATCATCATTTCTTTATCAGGTGAAACTGCAGAAGGAGTTGAAATTGCAAAATTTGTCAACGATTATATATCAAAACTTTCTTTAACAAGACTCGATAATAATACCATTGCAACACTTTGTGAATATAATTTGTATGTAGCAACGCAAAAACTGAATACATTACAAGCAACTTCTTATGAGGTTGTAGGAGCATTTTATGCGTTATTAGATATGCTCTATATTAATTATCTTGAATATAAAGGAGATAAATATGAAAATTGAAGAACTTTTGAATAAATATTACCATTTATTTACAATAAATGATCAATATATTTGTAAATGTATTCTTAATCATAAAGAAGATTGTATTAAACTTTCTATAGATGAATTTGCTGATAAATATCATATATCTACAAGCACGCTCTCCCGCTTTGCTCAAAAATTACATTTACCAGGATATAGTGAATTAAGGGTTATTGTTCGTTTGAATGATGAAGAAACTGAATATAAGAGTATAAGTAAAAATCAGTTGCTCAATTGTTATAATAAAGTTATAGACGATATTGAAAAGAAAGATTGCACAATCATGTTTGAAAGAATGAAGAAAGCTGATCGGATCATTATTTTTGGAGAAGGATATGGCCAGGGAAGAGTAGCCAAAGAAATGAAGAGGATTTTTTTACCAACAGGAAAAATTATATATGATGTTTATGGTTATGATATGATTCCTTCGCTCAATCATTTTATTGAAACAAATGATCTTGTTTTTTTCATTTCATTAAATGGAGAGATGTCTAATATTATTGATTTTGCTAAGCAAATGAAAATGAAAGGCATTTATATGATTTCTATTACAAAAATGATAAGCAATTCTTTAGCGCAGTTATGTGATGAAAATTTATATATTCAATCTTTATCTATTTCTGTAGATAAAGAGTTGGAATATGATGTGACAACACCATATTTTATTTTAATTGAGCTGCTTTATATTAAATATAAGATGTATTTAGAAAGTGAACATATTCCCATAAAATGAAAATTTGTACTAAAAATGAACATATTTTTTAAAGGATGTCAAAATATTGATGTCCTTTTTTTGGGATGATATGATGATTTTGCTAGCAAGAAAGGAAGATGAAATTGTACAAATTATTAGTACTTGATATAGATGGTACGCTTAGAGATGAAAAACATGGAATTCCAGAATCTGCCAAACAAGCCATACGTTTATGTCAAAAGAATCATTGCAATGTTGTTATTTGCACTGGAAGAAGTATGGGTACGATTCAAGATGATGTTCTATTATTGGGGGTTGATGGATATATCGCTGGAGGAGGCAATTATGTTCAATATCATGATGAGTTATTTTATAATCAATCTTTTAATCAAGAGTTAATGCATGAAGTTGTTCATTTATTAAGAAAAAGAGATGTAGCTTTTTCGATAGAAAGTCAAAGAGAAGTTTTTATGAATAAAAAAGCTAAAGATATTTTTGAAACGATGAATCAATTAAAAGGACTTTATTCTTGTATAAATAAACAATTTATTCATGAAAAAATAATATATGAAAATAATATCAAAGAGTATAAATCACAAGATATACATAAGATCTGTTTATGGTCAAATAAAGAAGTTTTTTGTGAAGTAAGTGATATATTAAAAGATAAAATGGAATTAGCGCAAATGGATGTACATACTCAATATTATGAAATCATTCAAAAAGGTTTTAATAAAGGAAAAGCAATTCAACGATTACAGAAAAAATTAGGAATTACAAAAAAAGAAACAATATGTTTTGGTGATGGTCAAAATGATATAACAATGTTTCAGGGATCAGATATTGCTGTTGCAATGAAGAATAGTCATCAGCAGCTTAAAGAAATGGCAACATCAATATGTGAAGACATCTTTGATGATGGCATTTATAAAGAATTAAAAAGAAGAAATATTATTTAGAAGGAGTCATTTATGGAAAAGAAATGGTGGCAAAAAGAAATAGTTTATCAAATTTATCCAAGAAGTTTTCAAGATAGTAATAATGATGGAATTGGTGATTTACAAGGGATTATTTCTCGGTTGGATTATTTAAAAGATTTAGGTATTACGTCATTGTGGTTATGTCCAATTTTTAAATCACCGATGGATGATAATGGATATGATATTAGTGATTACTTAGATATTGCAGATGAATTTGGCAATATGGAAGATCTAAAAATGCTCATCAAAGAAAGCAAAATGAGAGGAATCAAAATTATATTAGATCTGGTTCTAAATCATACAAGTGATGAACATCCCTGGTTTAAAGAAGCTTTGAAAAATCCTCTGAGCCCGTACCATGATTATTATATTTTTAAAGAAGGGGAAGATCTACCGAATAATTGGCGATCTGTATTTGGTGGCAGTGTATGGGAAAAAGTAGAAAATAGAAACGAATACTATTTTCATTCTTTTGGAAAAAAACAACCCGATCTTAATTGGGAAAATCCTATATTAAGAAATGAACTTTATAAAATGATCAATACGTGGTTGCAAATGGGGATTGCTGGTTTTCGTGTGGATGCAATAACATTTATAAAAAAAGATTTAAGTTTTCAAAGTTTAGAAAGCGATGGTGTTGATGGACTTGTAAAGTGTACAAAAACAGTGAGAAATCAACCGGGAATTGAAGAAATGCTTTATGAATTAAAAGAAAATACGTTTAAAAAATATGATTGTATGACAGTTGCTGAAGCAGCAGGTATTAACTATGACCAGCTTGATGAATTTATTGGCGAAGATGGGTTCTTTTCAATGGTTTTTGATTTTAAACATGCTGATTTAGATATCGCTTCTGGTAGTGAGTGGTTTAAAAGAATTCCTTGGACAATCAGAGATTTGAGAAAAAAAATTTTAGATAGTCAAATGAATGTACAAAAGTATGGCTGGGCAGCTAATTTTATTGAAAATCATGATCAGCCAAGAGCTACAACAAAATATCTTTTACAAGATGAAAGAAATATTGATGCGGTTAAAATGTTAGGGACAATGTATTTCTTTTTAAGAGGGACACCTTTTATTTATCAAGGACAGGAATTAGGAATGACAAATTTTAAAAGAGATAAGATGGAAGATTTTAATGATTTATCTAGTATAGACCAATATTATCGTTCAATAGAAGAAGGTTTTTCAAAAGAACAGGCATTGGAATTTGTAAACTTAAGAAGTCGTGATAATGCTAGAACGCCATTTCCATGGAATGATAAAGAAAATGCTGGCTTTTCAGATTCAAAACCATGGTTGAAATTGACAGAAAATTATCAAGAAATTAATGCTCAAAGTCAAATCAATGATTCCGAAAGTGTCTTAGAGTTTTATAAAAAGATGATAAAATTTAGACAAAAAAGTAAGTATTCTGATTGTTTGATTTATGGATCTATTGAACCCATTGAAGTAGATAATGATAAGATCATAGCTTATAGAAGACGATTAGATAAAATAATTATTGATTGTTATTATAGTTTTTCTAATCAACCTATAACAATAAAAATAAAAGAAAAATATGACGTTGTATTTCAAAATTTAGATGATATAGATTTATTAAATGAAACAATGAGTTTAAAACCATTTCATGCTGTGTTATTGAAAGTGAGGGAGAAAAATGGATAAATATTGTAAAATAGCAAATGATATTATTGAAATTATTGGTAAAGATAATATTTTATCTGTTACACATTGTGCAACAAGATTAAGAGTAATGGTTAAAGATAGAGAAGTAATTAATGATAAGAAAATGGAAAAAGTTGCTGAAGTTAAAGGTGTTTTCTTTACTTCAGGACAATATCAAATTATTTTAGGAACAGGAATCGTCAATAAAGTTTATAGCGAAGTTGAAAAAATGGGGTTAAAAACACTATCAAAAAAAGAACAAGATGAAGCAATTAAAAATAATGAAACAGGAGTTAAGAAAGTAATGAGAACACTTGCAGATATTTTCGTTCCTATTATTCCTGTAATTGCTGCGACAGGATTATTTTTAGGGTTAAAAAGTTGTTTATTTAATGATAATGTTCTGGGATTATTTGGTATGTCTTCTAGCAATATTCCAGTATATATTCAAACACTTGTTTCAGTGTTGACAGAAACAGCATTTGCCTTTTTGCCTGCCATTATTGTATGGTCTGCCTTTAAAGTATTTGGAGGAACGCCAGTCATTGGACTTGTTATTGGGTTGATGTTAGTATCTCCAATACTTCCTAATGCATATTCAGTTGCTGATCCAGCAAGTGAAGTGGAAGCTATTATGGCGTTTGGTGTAATTCCTATTGTAGGATGTCAAGGAAGTGTTTTAACAGCGATTGTAACAGGATTGATTGGTGCTAATCTAGAAAAATGGTTCCGTAAACATATGCCTAATGTTTTGGATCTTATTTTTACACCATTCTTTGTTATGCTGATAACTATGTTAGTTATTTTATTAGGCGTAGGACCTATCATGCATACAATTGAATTAAAAATGGTAGATATTATTGGTTTATTAATTGGTTTACCTTTAGGTATTGGTGGATTTATTATTGGATTCACATATCCATTAGCCGTTATTACAGGTTTACATCACACTTATGTGATGATTGAAACATCTTTACTTGCAAATACTGGATTTAATGCTCTTATTACTCTTTGTGCAATGTATGGTTTTGCAAATGTGGGAACTTGTTTAGCCTTTATAAAAAAATCTAAAAACAATAAAATTAAACAGACTGCAATCGGTGCAATGCTATCACAGTTATTTGGTATAAGCGAGCCCGTTTTATTTGGAATTCAGCTGCGTTATAATTTAAAACCGTTAATTATTATGTGCGCATCTTCAGGATTAGGAGCAGCATTACTATCAATTTTCCATATTCAATCGAATTCATATGGATTAGCAGTTATACCTTCTTATTTGATGTATATCTATGAAAGCTATCAATTTATTGTATATCTATTAGTGTCAATATTTGTAATTGGATTTTGTTTTATTGTCACATATATATTTGGTGTACCTCATGAAGCTATTGATGGAGAGGATGTCAATGAACTATTGGATAAAGATTTTATTTCTCCAGCTAATGGTAAAATCATTGCATTAGAAAATGTACCAGATGAAACATTTTCTAAAAAAATGTTAGGCGATGGATTTGCTATTGACATAGTAGATGGGAAAATTATTGCACCTATTTCAGGACGGTTAGAAACAGTTTTTCCAAGTGGTCATGCTTTTGGAATTCAAGGAGCAAATGGTGAAGTATTGATTCACATTGGAATTGATACTGTTGCATTAAATGGGGAAGGATTCGATGTTGCTGTTAAACAAGGGGATATAGTTAAACAAGGCGATGTTCTTGTTAATGTTAATTTGCAAAAAGTTCATGAATTAGGAAAGTCTACTTTAACAATGATATTGTTTACTGATAATGAAGAAATCAACGTTTCTGATATAAACAGGGAGGTAAAGATTGGTGAGAAGATAAGTATCAGATAGCAAAATGACACTGAATTTTATACAGAATTCTTTTTAAATAATCATAATAACTAGATTTACTTATGTTTAATTTTCTTGGCGATCGATAGGAATTTTATCTTTTGTTTCTTGGTTCAATCTAGCTGTAAATTTTTTATGTTATATTATGAAAGTGGCGATATAGTCGCCATTTTTTATTGTATAAAAAACAAAGTGATATGAAAAATGCAGAATTTTAGTTTTTCGGTCTGTGGTGCACTTCAGAAAGCAGATAAATCAATATTTAAATTTGGATGGCATGAGAAGGTTAAAAAATTATGAAAATGGAAAAGTCTATACTGTTAAGAGAAATAAAAAAATTTTTATTGACATGGGTGTAACACACGGGTGTAAGGTTTTAGTGAAAGGTGGGATATGACAAATGAAAAGAACAGTATTTATGAATTATAGTCCTAATGAAAGTGGAAAAACTTTTAGAATAGGAAAGGAATTATTAAAAGATGTGGATCATGATATTTTGCAATTGTCTGATGATGATCAAATAAGTGATGTTTTAAAGATAATAAGGAATAAAGATATTATTCTTATTGGTGCACCTATATATTGGTATACAGTAGGAGGAATTTTAAAAACATTTGTTGATAGAATTTACTTACTAAAAGAAGTATTAAGAGGAAAAGAATTATATTTATTTGCTCAAGGATCTTCTCCAGATGAAAATATAGTCAATATGATCAAATATTTAGCAAAGAGAGTTTCTCAAATTATGAGTATGAAACTCAAAAGTGTTATTGTTGATTCTAGCCAAAGTCATAAAATCATTAGTGATATGAAAATTTATTTATAAGTGAGGATATATGAAACGAATAAAGGATACTGTTTTAATAATGTTGGTGTTGTCTATGATAATGGGTTGTACACAGTCAAATGATAAAAATAATGAAGTAAGTAATGATATTGAATATTTTACAAAGGATACAAAAGTTTACGATGTTATAAATAATTCTTCATTTAAAAACTTTGGTAGACTGATTTTTCCTGTTAATAGAACAATAGATGAAAATATGACTTTGGAAGAATCTGGAGATTTATATATTTGGTATAACTATATCAATCCTGATAAAACAGTTGAAATAGTTAATTATTTAAAAGAGCAAACTGATTCTGGAAATCAAATATTTTATAACATTTATACAGAAGAAGAAATGCAGACTGATCCTGAAAAAAGAAACACAGGAATATTTTATTTTCGCGGAGAAGAAAATGCTAAATTTGCAATTGTTAATGCTGGCGGAGGATTTATGTATGTAGGAGCGATGCAAGATAGTTTTCCTCATGCCTTGGAAATATCTAAAAACGGATATAATGCCTTTGCTTTGATTTATCGACCAGATGCCAATAAAGCTATGGAAGATCTAGCAAGAGCCGTGACTTTTATTCATGAAAATAAAAATGAATTAAAAGTAGATGTTTCATCTTATTCTGTATGGGGTGGCTCAGCAGGAGGAAGAATGGCAGCATGGTTAGGAAGTTATGGTACAAAGTCTTTTGGTGAAAAAGAATACCCACAACCAAATGCAGTTATTATGCAGTATACAGGATTATCTGAAGTAACAGGAACCGAACCCGCTACTTATGCTTGTGTAGGAACAGCTGATACAATAGCAAATTATCAAGTGATGGAAAGTAGAATCAATAGAATAAAAGCAAATGGAACAGATGCCCAAATAGAAATATTTGATGGATTGCCTCATGGTTTTGGATTAGGTGAAGGGACAAAAGCAGAAGGATGGATCGATCATGCTATCGAGTTTTGGAAAAAGCAGATGAAAGATAGAGATTAGAAATATGGAAGGAGGTGAAGAAATGTGAAAAAATGGCTTTTGACTGGTATATGTATAATTTTAATAGGATTATATTTTTGGAATACACAGAATGATAGCCAATCTGTTAGTGAATCAAATAATGAAAAAAAATCAACAGTCCCGATCAATGAGGAAACTGTGACATCCGGAACAGATGAATATCGTGGTTTTTTATTAGATAATGTTCTTCATTCACAGGACAATGGTGATATTCATTATAATGTTTATATACCAGATAGTTATGATGGAAGTGAACCATATGCCTTATATTTTACTTTACCAGGGTGTCAGGGACTTTATTTAAAATATCAAAACAGAAGAATTTAGTTTTGTTGCCCAGGATTATAATGAAAAAATGATTATCGTTGCTCCTCAATTGAATGACTGGGGTGAAACTTCAGCTAACCAAACAATTGCTTTGGTAGAATACTTTATAGAGCATTATAACATTGACCAAAGTCAGGTTTATGCTAATGGATATTCTGGTGGAGGTGAAACGATGTCACTTGTTATGGCAAAAAGAGCCGATCTTTTTACGGCTTATTTACATGCCAGTACAAAATGGGATGGTGATTATGAAGCAGTTATTGAAAATAGAACGCCTGTCTACATTGCGATAGGAAAAGATGATGAATACTATGGCTCTCAGCCTTCTCAAGAAACTTATGATGAACTTTATCGTTATATAAAAAAGAGGGATTATCTGATGATGAGATCAATGAGCTGTTAGTTTTAGATATAAAAGATGAAAATTATTTTACAAGTCAAGGAATGACAAATCAACATGGTGGAGGAGCTGCTTTGTTTGTTAAAGATGAACAAATTATGAGTTGGTTATTTGATAAGAGAAAATAAAAAAAAGCATTAGCAATGATTTGTAACATGAAGCTTATTTGTTAGGTGTTGATCAAATAATGAAACAGTTATTTCATTTTGTACATCATCTTCTTCAGGCTTGGGTAACAGTTTAAAGGAAGGATTTGGAAAAATTCTTCTTTTTCGTTAAAAAAGATGATAACAAATTATGAGTCATCATCTTCTTTTTGTATTAAGTTGCTAAAGTACTGCACCTTACCATTTAAAACATTTTCATAAAATTCCTGTTTCCAATGAATAAAGTCAATACTATCGTTTATTTTTTGAATCTTATGCTCTAATTCTCTTAATTTTGCTTCTAATATGACTTGTCTTTCAGGAATAGTTGCTTCACCTTTTAAACATAATTGAAGATATTCTTTCATCTCCATAATACTCATATCACAGTTTTTTAAGCATGATAAACTATTGATCCAGGCTATATCATTTTCATTGAAAATTCGATAGTTATTCTTATCTCTTTTAACATTAGGAACAAGTCCTTCATTACAATAAAATTTTAAAGTGTCATAAGATAATCCAGTTTTTTGGCAGACTTGTTTCATAGTGTACAATTGTTTTTCTTTAGACATGGATTACACCCCCTAAATTTATTTTAAAACATGGGTGTAACTCACAGTCAACAAAAAATATTTTAAAATTTATAAAAAGCATTGACCGTGTGTAACTCCCGACATCTATAATTGTAATGAAATCAATAAAAATTTCAATATCACAAAAAGGAGGATCAAGAAGATGCAAAAAAAGTAATGATAGGAATGATAAGTTTTGTCATTGTCATATTGGCTGGAGCAAGTTTTTATTTTTATTCAAATCGTGACACAGCTTTATCAAAGGAAGAAAAAACGCGAAATGAAGAAACAATAACTGAAGATAACCCATCTACTACTGGCAGTCATAATAAAAAGTCATTAATTGTCTATTTTTCAGTGCCAGAAACAGATGATCCTAATAAGGAAATGACAACAGAGGAAGAAAATAGTGCCATTGTTGTAGAGGGTGAAGTATTAGGAAATACACAATATGCTGCTATGTTAATAGCCGAAGATACTGGTGGAGATTTATATCGTATTGAACCAGAGACACCATATACAACGAATCATGAAGAATTAGTTGCGCTTGCAAGAGAAGAACAAAACGAAGATGCAAGACCAAAAATCAAAACAACAATCAGCAATTTTGATGATTATGATGTGATTTATGTTGGTTATCCAATTTGGTGGAGTGATATGCCGCAAATCATGTATACATTTTTTGAGTTGTATGATTTTAGTGGAAAGACAGTGATTCCTTTTTCAACGCATGGAGGAAGTGGATTAGCTGGAACCGTAACAACAATTCAAAATAAATTACGAAGTGCAATAGTCGAAACAAATGCTTTTACGATGTCAAGAGATGATATGGAACAGGCACCAGGAGAAATTCAAGCATGGCTTGACAGTATTGGAAAATAAATAAGGAGATGATAAAAAATGAAAAAGAAAATATTGATGGGGATTATTGTAATTGTGGTAGTGATTGCATGTGGAGTAGGGTATTATTTCTATTTTCATAGAGGCAGCAGTGTTGGTATAGATGACAATATTCAAAATGAAAGCCAAAAAGAAGGGAGTGGCAGTATTGAACTGGATAGCAGTAGGACTTTAGTTGTTTATTTTTCTGAAACAGGAAATACGCAAAGACTTGCAAAATTGATTTCTGATGAGGTTGGCGGAGATTTTAGAAGAATAGAAACAGTCAAACCTTATCCAACTGGTGATGAACTTTTTGATTATACTGAAAACGAAAGAGACAATGATGAACGACCAGAATTAAAAGATATGAATATCAATCTTGATGATTATGATGTTATTTTTGTCGGTTATCCAATCTGGTGGTATACCTTACCAATGCCATTATATTCATTTTTTGATCAATATGATTTGAGTGGCAAAATCATCGTTCCGTTTAATACTCATGAAGGATCGGGTGATGGTGGAACATATACAACGATTCAAGAATTGGAGCCAAATGCAACAATACTTGATGGTTTAGCTATTCGCGGAGGAGATATGGAATCGAATCAAACAGATACAGTTAGAAGCTGGCTCAATGAATTAGAATTTGATAAAAAATGATTTGACACTAACTATTATTTAGTAAGAAGTACTAGGAGTTATCCAGGTATTTCTTACTAAAATACAATTATCAAGGAGAAATTTATGAAAAAGATGAAGTTGATTCTGATGAGTCTGTTGATGAGCAGTTGTCTTGTTGGGTGTTTACAAAAACAAAGTGTAGATGATGAAATCAACGTGTATGATTATTATTCGGGTCAATAGCGTGAAGAAACAGACTATCTATGGGAAAAAGGAAATATACCAACCGTAACGAATTACACCGAAAATATAAGAGATTATTTTGATGTGAACCATATATGACGATTTATCAAGTACCAGAGGGGACAAAAGTTAAAGGGGTTATGCTTATAAGTCCTGGAGGCGCATTATATTTCAATCAGAAAATACTGAAGGAAAAAAAGTCGCTGAAGAATTTGCACGATTAGGTTATGTTTCATTTGTTGTTCATTATCGTGTGCAACCATATACAGAAAGAGAATCCGGAATAGATATTGCAAGAGCTATTAAAATTGTTCGTTATCATGCTAAGGATTACAGAATAGATGAAAATAAAATAGCGCTTGTAGGGTTCTTGGCTGGTGGTATAGCCAATGGAAGAGCAGTATTAGAGTTTGGTGAAAAGATCAATGGAAAATCATTAGATGATAAGTATGTTCCTGATGAAATAGATAATGTATCTTCAATAGCTAATGCTGTAATCGTGGGGTATTCATTTTATGGAAGGTTATCTTTTACAGATTTAAATGAAAGTACGTTCAAAAATTTTGATTTACTACCAACATATTATGTATATGGAACAAAAGATCCATTTTATAATCAGTTTGAATCTCAAGTTGATTTATTGCATCAATTAAATAAAAACATTGAATTACAGGTATTAGACAATTATCCTCATGGCTTTGGAATTTGTAGAAAATGGGCTGAAAATGTAAATCAATGGTATAAATAGTAAAAGGAGAGAAGATGTATGAAAGATTTTCAATTAAGAAATGATACAAAACTATTATTTCGCAACGATCCAGTAACAGATTTAAAAATGTATACGGCTCAAAAAAGAACTTTATTTGTTTATGGTGGGGGTTCTGTAAAAAAGAATGGCTGTTACGATGATGTTAAAACAGCTGTAGAAAGTGCGGGAGGTTTATTTTTTGAACTTGCAAATGCTTCACGAGAATTAGCTGTTATTGAAAAAGGAATCCAGCTTGTTAAAGAAAATGATATAGAACTAATTATTGGTGCAGGCGGTGCTAATATTATGGACTGTGCAAAGCTGATTGCTTTTGGCAGTTATCATGCTGATGATTTATGGGATTATATAAAAGGGAAAAAGAATCCTTATGGACTTATAAAATTACCGCTTATTTTAATACCGACTTATCCTTCTAGTGGGTCAGAATATGGTTTGGGAGCAGTATCAGCTGATGCAAGAACTGGTGATTTTGGGACTGCTTATGGAATTGCGGCAGATGTTGCTATTCTTGTCCCAAAATATTCAATGTCACTTGATAAAGAGATGACCGCTTATACAGGATTAGTGACATTAGTGCAGTTATCAGCTTCGACTATTGGTGATCATAATCCAGTTTCTTATGATATTGGTATTTCTGTCATAAAAAATGTTTTAGCAGCAACGAAAAAACTTAAAGAGAATCCTTATGATGAAGATGCCCGCGGTATTATTCTTTATGGGGCATCGGTTTCAACTTCAGGACGTTTAGGTCTTGGCAAAGAGGAAAATTATGCATATGACATTTATGAACTGGAATTCATTCCTGAGGTTTTATTTGAAGCTACTTATCGAAAAAGCTTAATGACATTATTCCCACGCTTTTTAGAAACAATGGCAAAATATCATCATGAAGACATTGTTCGTTATTTTTCTGATGTATTTGATTATCAAGGAACTGTAGAAGAATCTGCCTGGCAAATGGTAAAACTATTCGAAAGTCTTGGTATTGATATGTATTTTGATGGAAAAATTTCTATAGATGAAATTAAGAAAATTGATATAGAGACGATATTTTCTGTAAATGAAATTGCAAAAATCGTTAATGAATGTCTTCATTAAATAAAAAGTGAGTTAATAACTATGAAAAAATATAGACTTTTAATGAAATTGTTTATTATGAGTTTACTGTTAATGGGATGTCATTCTAACATGACAGAAAGTCCTGATAATAAATCACAGGAAGCAAATGGTTATAGAGTGAATGATGATGCTGTGACAAAAGCAATATTTCCAAAAGAACTTATGCAAATACCTGAGGAATATTTTCAGGTGTCAGAGTATCAAGGAACACTTGTTGAATTAAAATACGATACATATGAATCAATGACGTATGAAAAACATGAACAAGTGTTGCATAAAAGAGCAGTTGTTTATTTACCTTATGGTTATACTGAAGAAAAAGCATATAATGTTTTTTACTTGATGCATGGTGGGTGGAGTGACGAAACAACATATCTAGGAACTCCTGATCAGCCTGCTGAATTTAAAAACATTTTAGATAATGCAATGGCAAATAAAAAAATCCAGCCTATGATCGTGGTATGTCCGACATACAATAATACAAGTTCAGATGACAGCAGTGATTATAGTTTAGCACTTCGTTTAACAGAAAATTATCATAGAGAATTAATAAATGATTTAATTCCAGCAGTTGAAAGTACGTATAGTACCTTTGCAAAAACTATAGATGAAGAAGGAATTCGCTTATCAAGAGATCATCGAGCTTTTGCTGGATTTTCGATGGGTTCAGTAGCAACATGGAGAACTTTTCAATATTGCTTGGAAGATTTTCGTTATTTTATGCCTTCTAGTGGGAGTTTGACATCTGATGGGGAATATATGGCTGATATTGTAAGAAATTCAGGATATAGTGAAAATGATTTTTTCATTTTTGCGGCATCAGGAACAGATGATTTTGCATATTCTTCTTTTAAGAGCCAAATAGAAGCAATGTTAGAAGTAGATGATGGTACTTTTCGATATGCTGATAATGAAGCTGATGGGAATTTATATTATTTATGGCAGGAAGATGGCGTTCATAGTGGAGAATATGCTTTAGAATATTTCTTTAATGGACTTTGTTGGCTATGGCAGTAATTACTATATGTTTGTTAAAAAAATTGTAACTTTTTAATAAAATATTTGCCATTAAATTGTTGTTAAAAGTCTATTTTGAAATTCAAATTTTATCTCTGTTCATTTAACAAATATATATTAATTTATGTTAATAAATATGAGGTTCTTTAAGTGATTTATGATTTAGTATCAACTTGATAGATTTGATTCATCATTCTCATTGATACAGTTTAAATACCTTTCAATCGTCTATTTTATTATGCATTATAGTTATAATATAATAAACAATTGATATTGTACTTTTTTTGATTGTCTTTATAAAATAAAGATATAAAGAAAGATGAATGGGAGGTAAAAATGATAAAAAAATACAAGAAATCTAGGATGCAATGATTGTTATGTTTTAAAGAAAAGCACTGATTTAAAAGCTTTATTTGTTCATATAAGATTCATTTTAACACGTATGAAGAAATAGATATCATCAAAGTAGGAAGGATCATTTATAAACATATTGCATTTGAAGATAGCAGGTGTTGACATAACAACGGTTGTTTTTACAAAACTCAAATTAACTGCTATTGTTGAAGGAAATGAAGTCGTTGATCCTTTGTCGTAACAGAAGTATATACAAAAATCAATTATTAGGAGGACATAAACATGAGAAAAAATTTTGGTGCAAAACTATATATTTATCCACAACCAGTATTTATTATTGGTTCATATGATGAAAATGGAGTGGCAGATGCAATGAATGCTGCTTGGGGAAGTATTGCTGATTATGAAACGATTGCTTTATATTTAAGTGCAGGGCATAAAACTGTAAAGAATATTTTAAATAAAAAAGCTTTTACAGTTAGTATGGCTACAGAAGATGAAATGACAGCAAGTGACTATGTGGGTAGCGTTTCAGCCAACACGGTGCCTAATAAATTAGAAAAAACAAAGTGGCATATATCAAAGAGTGAAACCATTGATGCTCCTATTTTTGAGGAACTGCCAATGACATTAGAATGCCAGCTAGAAAGTTATGATGAAAAAACACATCTATTATTAGGAAAGATTATTAATGTGAGTGCTGATGAGAGAATATTAGATGAAAATGATGAAATCGATCCAACAAAATTAAAACCTATTATCTTTGATGCAGTTCATAATACTTATCTAAAGATCGGAAAGCAAGTAGGACATGCTTTTAAAGATGGTCAAATATTGAAATAGAAATATTTATAAACAGTTATTTTAGAAAAGAGATGTGAGGTTATGAAGAAAAAGAGAATTTTAGATATTGTCATGTTTATTTTATTATTCTTTTTGATGGGATATTAAAAGACAGGTGAATTGATTCATATCGTATTAGGTATGATTATATTTATTTTGCATCATATTTTTAATGGGAAGTGGTATAAAACTATATTTCATGGTAAATATTCAGTCATCAAAATGATATATATAGTGATCGATTTTCTTTTATTGATAAATGTGATCATATTGGTATTAAGTGGCATTTCCATGTCGGAAATTCTTCCTTTTAGATTCATGCCTCTTTCTCTAGCAAGATTGTTACACATGGTTTTAGCAAATTGGGGTTTTATCTTAATGGCTATTCATTTAGGATTGCATAGTCAAACCATTATTAAACCAATAAAGAAAAATTTGAAAATAGTTCAAGTATGACATTCATTACTGTTCCTTATTGTATCGCTGCACTTGGTATTATAATGTTTATTAAAAATCAGTTTATTTCTGTTAACTCGATTTGCATATTTTGATGAGAATACAGGTATGTTTCGATTGATCATAGAGTATTTATTAATATCTACTTTGTTTGTAATATTGACACATATAGTTATAAGGTTTATTCAAAATCATTTGAAAAGAAGTAGGAAATGTTATATGAAAAAGAAAACGATAAAATTTTTGAAAAAAGATTTATTATTTAAAATGATTATAATAGTTTTATTTGGTTTACATATTATGGTTTTATTACAAAATGATGTTATATCTTTAAATAATGATCAAAATTATAAAATAGATACCGTCTCTCATAATGATTCTGTCAATAATGATATTGTTGATGAAGATAAAAATATACTTTTTTATGATGTTGGATTACTTTTTTCACTAAATAATTGGATAATCAACAGTATCTTATTATAATCAAAAAGAAATCTTATCAATTACAGATCTACTTGATGAAATAGAAAATGAGACATTATTTCACTACTATCTCAAACAAGTGCATTGATTTTAACTATTGTATTATAAAAAATGTTAGGCTAGTACTACTAAAGAAATATCTGAAATATTAGAAATAACTTCATTTATTTATTGTTTAAAAAATACTGTAAATGATAAAAAATTAGTGTAGTAATGGTCTATAAAGTAAAAAGGCAAAAAGATACTTTAATATGAGTACTTTGACAACTGAATAATAGCGGATACGTTCCTGTTAAGTGAGTTTTTTTAACAAATAAGCTGGTTATCTAATAGGGAAATAAAATATTGAGTTATAAAAATAGATTAGCATTTTTTTGACAAAGATACTTAATAATAATAATGATATTTCGTCCAAATGGTAAAACTTATATGAGAGTTTTGCTAGAGTTTGTTTGATATTAGTTCTTGTTTTTTGGATAAATGGAAAATTAAAAATAAATATTTAGTTATATATAATAATTTTTTGAAATGTTACAAACTCTTTCATCTGTAACTTGTTTTTAATTTCACATGAATGATAAAATATAATCAACATAAAACAAAGGAGATTATAAAATATGGCTAACAGATTTGTATTAAATGAAACAAGTTATCATGGAAAAGGAGCAATCGAAGCTATTGTTACTGAAGCAAAAGCAAGAGGTTTTCAAAAAGCTTTAGTTTGTTCAGATCCAGATTTAATTAAATTTGGAGTAACTCAAAAAGTGACAGATTTATTAGATGAAGCAGGATTGGCTTATGAAGTGTATTCAGAAATCAAACCAAATCCAACTATTGAAAATGTTCAACATGGTGTGAAAGCATTACATGATGCTGGTGCTGATTATATTATTGCGATTGGTGGAGGATCATCAATGGATACTGCTAAAGCAATAGGTATTATTGATCGAAACCCTGAATTTGAGGATGTCAGAAGTCTTGAGGGTGTTGCAGATACTAAAAATCCTTGTACACCAATTTTTGCAGTTCCTTCGACTGCCGGAACTGCAGCTGAGGTTACTATAAATTATGTTATTACTGATGCTGAAAAGAATAGAAAAATGGTATGTGTAGATGTACATGATATTCCAGTTGTTGCATTTGTTGATCCAGATATGATGTCAACGATGCCTAAAGGTTTAACGGCAGCGACTGGTATGGATGCATTAACTCATGCAATTGAAGGTTATATTACTAAAGGTGCTTGGGAAATGAGCGATATGTTCCATATCAAAGCAATTGAAATTATTTCTAAATCATTAAGAGGTGCAGTTGATAATACACCAGAAGGTAGAGAAGGTATGGCTTTAGGACAATATGTTGCTGGTATGGGATTCTCTAACGTAGGTTTAGGATTAGTTCACTCAATGGCTCACCCACTTGGAGCTTTATATGATACTCCTCATGGTGTTGCTAATGCTATTATTTTACCAACAGTTATGGAATATAACGCAGAATATACTGGAGAAAAATATAAAGATATTGCTGAAGCAATGGGTGTAGATACAACTGGTATGACTCAAGAAGAATACAGAAAAGCAGCTATAAATGCAGTTAAACAATTATCAATTGATGTTGGAATTCCAGCTGACTTAAAAGAAATTGTAAAAGCTGAGGATCTAGATTTCTTAAGTGAATCAGCATTAGCTGATGCCTGCTGTCCAGGTAATCCAAGAGATACAAATATTGAGGAAATCAAAAAATTGTATGAATCTTTACTATAATAATTAAGATATTGCTGAATAGATTTAAATCTATTCAGTTTTTTTAATAAAATATAATATTTTTGTTAACTTAAAGTTAATAAAAAATATTATTATCTATTTGGGATAACAGATTTAAAGAGATGATGTATAAATTTTAAAAATCTTTCATAAAATAAATGTGATTAGGTTATTGTCAATAATAATAATTATGATATAATTTAAATGTTTATTATGGGTTTTTTAATTAAATAGAAAAAGGAGGATAGCTCATGGAAAGTATTAGCGAACATGTAAAAAGAGAGCGTGAAGCTAGAGGAATTACGTTAGAGGAATTAGCTAAAGGAACATTTATTTCTGTAGCTGTCTTGAAAGATATAGAATCAGGTGCATTTGATAAGTATAAAGGCGATGAATTATATTTAAAGATGTATTTGAGAAAAATTGCCAAGTATTTAGGAATGGAAGAAAAAGAGTTGGATGCTGAGTTTGAAGCATTGACTCAAGAGATACAATTAGAACAAATAAATCAAAATAAAAGAAAAAAACGATCTGATGAAGAAAATAAAAAAAATGTAACTATTTCTGGGAAAGTAAGTGATACATTTAAGGATTTAAAGGGTGTTAAACCTAAAAAACCAGTTCCCAATAAAAGAGTCTATGAAGATCGTTATTTGATGAGATATTTTAAATATGCTTTGGTTGTTTTGGTTTGTGTAGCGATTATTTTCGTTGTTTGGTATTCGATCGTTGCAAGTAAATCACCTAGTGATAACAATGGTTTTAAAGAAAATAATACGCCGACTGTTGAGGGAAATAATGAAAGTGGTACTCAAGATACAGATGATTCTAATGATACAAAAGATAACGAAGATGATAAAAATGATGATAAGAAAGATGATGGGCAAACAACAGCTAATAGTGTGGAAATAACTAAGAATGGAAAATTGGATTATAGTTTTAAATTAGCTGATGGAGAAGAAAAAATTAAATTTAAGGCTGAATTTGTGGGGCGTACATGGTGTCAATTAAAAGTAAATGGGACAGAGTATGAGGGATTCAAGAGCGGAATTTATAATGATGCTAATAAAAGTAATTCGTTAGATGCAACTCCTGACACTATCGAATTAGAATTCGATGCAGAAACTTTTGAAAACTTAGATTTAAGAATTGGATATTTCATGGGACATCGTTTTTATATCAATGATGAATTATTAGAAATTGATCCAAGTGAATATAACGGGGGTAGTGAGACCCTTAAGATAACGCAGGTGAAATAATGAATTTACCTAATAAATTGACGATTACAAGAGTGCTGTTAGTACCGTTATTAATTTTGATATATATGTTTCCTTATGATGTGGCAGGAATTAATGTTCCTGTCTATCATATCTTACAAACAGATATCGCCCTGACAAATATCATTATATTGATCATTTTTATAATTGCTTCAATCACTGATTATTTTGATGGACAAATAGCCAGAAAAAATAAATTAATTACTACTTTTGGTAAATTTGCCGATCCAATCGCTGATAAGTTATTAATCAATACAATTTTTTTACTGTTAGCAAGTGATGGTACAATTAACATTATTATCCCAATAATCATGATATCTCGTGATACGATAGTTGACGCTATTAAAATGTCTGCAGCTAGTAAACAAGTAGTGGTTGCAGCTAGTAAATTAGGAAAATTAAAAACAGTCAGTCAAATGATTGCTTTAGGTTTTTTATTAGTAAATAATTTTCCTTTTTCTGCATTGAGAGTTGATATTGCTGCAATTTTAGCATGGGTAGCAACAATTATATCAGTAATCAGTGGAATCGATTATTTTATTAAAAATCAAGAAATGCTTACGGAGACAATGTGATGGATGAATTAGCTAAAGCATTAATAAAATATAATATTAGTATATCTAGTGTAGAAAGTTTTACAGTAGGTAATTTTGCTGCAATGCTAGGAAGTATTCCTGGCATTTCTAAGGTTTATAAAGGAAGTTTAGTAACTTATCAAAATAAAACAAAAGAAAGATTATTAGGAATATCTCATGAAGTAATCGAAAAATATGGTGTAGTAAGTAAAGAGATAGCTTCTTTAATGTGCATTAATGGGAAGCAAATATTGGATAGTGATATATGTGTGTCTTTTACTGGTAATGCTGGACCAGATGCGATGGAAGGAAAACCGGTTGGTCTAGTATATATTGGTATTTTATACGAAGGTGTTAATATTTACGAATTAAAGTTAAAAGGTACGCGTGAAGAAATTCAGCAACAGGCAATTGATTTTGTAGTTAGAAAATTAATTGAAAAAATTAAAGTAAATTAATAATTTAGAAGTATATAATAGTAGGAGGGTAAGTAAATGGCAGAGGCAAAGACAAAAGAAAATAAAGAAGAAGCTAAAAAAGCACAAGCATTAGATGATGCTATTAAACAAATTGAAAAAAAATATGGAAAAGGTTCTGTAATGAAGCTAGGTGATCGTGCTGCTGTTAGTGTTGATGTAATTCCTACAGGATCTTTAACTCTTGATTTGGCGCTAGGAATCGGTGGATATCCTAAAGGACGCATAATCGAAATCTATGGACCTGAATCAAGTGGGAAAACAACTTTAACTCTTCATGCTATAGCTGAATGTCAAAAACAAGGTGGACGGGCAGCGTTTATTGATGCTGAACATGCTATCGATCCTGTTTATGCACAAAGTTTAGGTGTTAATATTGATGAATTAATTTTATCACAGCCAGATTCTGGTGAACAGGGCTTGGAAATTGCGGAAACATTGGTTCGTTCTGGTGCAATTGATTTAGTTGTTGTAGATTCTGTGGCAGCATTAGTTCCTCAAGTTGAGTTAGATGGTGAAATGGGCGATGCACAAATGGGACTACAGGCACGTTTGATGTCTAAAGCATTGAGAAAAATTGCAGCCGAATTAAATAAATCTGAATGTACAATAATTTTTATTAATCAGTTAAGAGAAAAAATTGGTGTTATGTTTGGTAATCCTGAGACGACAACAGGTGTAGAGCTTTGAAGTTTTATTCTTCAGTTAGGATAGAAATTCGTCGTAGTGAAGCAATCAAACAAGGAACAGATATTGTTGGAAATAAGACTAATATCAAAGTAGTAAAAAATAAAGTAGCACCACCTTTTAAATCTACTCAAGTAGATATTATCTATGGTAAAGGAATTTCACGTGATGGCGAAGTACTTGATTTAGCAGTAGAAAAAGACATTGTTGAAAAAAGTGGTGCATGGTATGCATATAAAGGTGACAAGATTGGTCAAGGACGTGAAAATGCTAAAAATTTCTTAAACACACACCCAGAAATCATGGAAGAAATTACACAAACTATTATTAAATCTTTAGAACAGGCATAAAAAATTAAGATTAAATTCTTAATTTTTATTATTGATTTGAAAATATAAGATATGATCTTTAATAAAATAGTTCTTATCAAACGATAAGAACTATTTTAATTCATCTTTAAGTTTTAATAAAGCTGCAAATGGTGAATCTTCAATATTTGTCTGTTGCTTTTTTTGCTGCTGTAGATATTTTTTTACATCATTTTTGCGTGCTGTCTGCTGCTTGTTTTCGCGCTCTTTTTTAAAGGCGTTCATATGTTGACGATAACCGCATGTTTTACAAACAAACAGCTGCTTATCACCTTTACCAACTAGTTCAAGTTTTTTATGACAGTTTGGACATCTAGCGTTAGTAATAATTGAAAGAGTTTCACGATGTTTACAATCAGGGTTTGAACATACTAACATTTTTCCTTTTTTACCATTTACTTCAAGCATTAGTTCGCCGCATTCAGGGCATTTTTTAGAGGTTAGATTGTCATGTTTGAACTTAGCTTCGCTGGCACTGATTTCTGTAATTAAATCTTGAGTATATGTTTTGATTTCATTAATAAATACATTTGATTTCTGCTTGT
Source organism: Clostridiales bacterium VE202-01 (assembly GCA_000508865.1). Taxonomy (GTDB): domain Bacteria; phylum Bacillota_I; class Bacilli_A; order Erysipelotrichales; family Coprobacillaceae; genus Thomasclavelia. The sequence goes on along the minus strand of BAHP02000054.1, from coordinate 16,190 downwards.
TTTTAGCGATTTTTGCTAGTTCCATTTCCCATTTAGCAGTTAATTCTGGCTCTTTTAAATCTTGGGGTACTAGTTGTAATAGTTGTCTGCCTTTTCCAGTGACTCTAATATCATTGCCATGTTTTTCAATTAAGAAAGTATTGAAAAGTTTTTCGATGATATCAGCTCTTGTTGCAACAGTCCCTAAACCACCCGTGTTTTTTAATGTAGTATTAATTTGTTTTGAGGAACTGTTTGTAAATTGAATCGGATTTTCCATTGCTGATAATAATGTTGCTTCATTAAAATATGCTGGTGGTGTTGTTTGACCAGTAGTTTTAGTAAGCTCATTTACAGTTAAAGTTTGATTTAGTTTTAATGATGGTAGTGATTGATTATCGCTATCTTCATCTTCGATTTGACCATAAACTTCTTTCCAACCGATCTGTTTTTCAATTTTCCCTCTGGCGATGAATCTTTCTTGATTGATAGAAGCTTTAATAACTGTTTGTTCATAAAGATATGGTGGAAGTAAAACAGCTAAAAAACGTTTTAAAACTAGTTCATAAATTTTTAATTCTTTATCGGTAAATGATCCTAGCATAGCTGGCTGTTCTGTAGGAATAATAGCGTGATGATCACTTACTTTGCTGTTATTTACAAAATGAGCTTGTTTTTTTATTGGGTTAGCTAAAATTTTGTTGATTATGTGATCATAATACCCACCCCGACTAGCTTCAAGACGCTCTTTTAAAGTTGGAACAATATCATCTGTTAAATAACGTGAATCAGTTCGGGGATAAGTTAAAACTTTATGGTATTCATAGAGATCTTGCATGATCGATAATGTTTCTTTAGCTGAAAAGCCATAAAGTTTATTAGCGTCTCTTTGTAATTCGGTTAAATCATATAATTGGGGAGCATATTTCTTTTTTGTTGTTTTATTGATTTCGTTGATTTTTAAAGGCTGTTTGGAAAGATTATCAATTATTTGATCGATCTTCTCTTCGTTATAAAGATAAGTTTCATTTTTGTTTGAGTGCCAGGACCAGTTGATATTACCAGTTGCTGCTTTTATGCCATAAAAATTACGAGGAACGAAATTCCTGATTTCTTCTTCTCTTTTAGCAATCATAGCCAAGGTTGGAGTTTGAACACGTCCACAGGCTAATTGAGCATTATATTTGCAAGTTAAGGCTCGAGTAGCATTGATGCCTACTAACCAGTCAGCAATGCTACGGCTATATGCACTATGATATAAAGCATCATAATCATGAGCATTTTTAAGATTTTTAAAACCTTCTTTAATAGCTTTATCAGTTACTGAAGAAATCCATAGTCGCTGCATTGGCTTTTTAATATGAGCTTTATTGATGATCCAGCGAGCTACTAATTCACCTTCTCTTCCAGCATCAGTTGCAATAACGATGTTATTGACATCATTACGATTCATTAGATTTTTAACTGCATTGTATTGCTTTGTTGTTTGTTTAATGACTACAAGCTGCATTTTTGAAGGGATTATTGGTAAATCATTAATATCCCATTTTTGATAATGTTTATCATATTTTTCAGGGTCGGCTAAAGTGACAAGATGTCCTAAAGCCCAAGTTACAATATATTTGTTACCTTCCAAGCCACCATTGACATTTTTATTGCAATTAAAAACACGTGCAATATCACGTCCTACTGATGGCTTTTCAGCTAAAATTAATGTTTTTGCCATTTTATTACCTCATTTCTTATTTATTTTATCATATCATCTAGTATCATGTACATGACTATTTAAAAATGATACCGCTATCTTTTTTGTTTGATAAAATCAAAGATATTTTAATTCTAATAAAATATCTGCGTATAATCAACAAAAAATTGCTCAGGATATTTAAAAGAAAAAAAATTAAGTAAAAATAGTTTTCATTGTAAATAAACTGAAAATATTATACAATACTATTGTGCCTTTGGCGCAATGAATACATATATTCATAAAAATAAACTACATAGAAGAAAATGGAGGCAAATAATGTCAGGAATTAATGCCGTTTCTATTTTAACCTATGTTCTAGCTGTAGCTTTAGGTTTTTTTATTGACTATTTCATTAACAAACTAAAAATTTCTAAAGCAAACGTAAGTGCTGCAAAAATTATAGATGAAGCAACTGTTAAAGCAGATAATCTTGTTAAAGAAGCGATTTTAGATGCTAAGACAGAAGCTTATGAGTTAAAACTACTTGCTGAAAAAGAAGCAAAGCAACAAAGACAAGAGATTAATGAACTTGAAAATAAACTTTTACAAAGGGAACAGACAATTGATCGAAGAGATATTGCTATTCAGGGAAGAGAAGATGTTTTAGCGCAAAAAGTAGTACAATTAGACGAAAGAGAAGCCAGACTAGGGAAACTAGAAGCTGAATTAAAAGAAAAAATTGATGCCAAAGTTGGCGAATTAGAGAAAATTGCTGCGATGTCAGCAAATGAAGCTAAGCAAGAATTGTTCAAACAGGTTGAACAACAAACTGCTACAGAAATGACAGCCTATATTAAAGAGCAGGAAGAGGAAGCAAAGTCTAAAGCCAGTATGCTTTCTCGTGATATAATTGCAAATGCAATTAATCGTTATGCTCAAGAAGAAACAGTAGAAAGAACAGTTTCGGTAGTTGCTTTACCAAGTGAAGAGATGAAGGGAAGAATCATTGGACGCGAAGGCCGGAATATTAAAGCAATCGAACAAACTACGGGAGTAGATTTAATCATTGATGATACTCCGGAAGCGATTACAATTTCATGTTTTGATCCTGTTCGTCGTGAAATTGCAAGATTATCATTAGAAACGTTGATTCGTGATGGACGAATTCAGCCAGGAAGAATTGAAGAAGTTGTTCAAAAAACAAAAAATGAACTAAATGAAGTAATTAGAAAAACTGGTGAAGATGCAATATTTGAATTGGGTATTTCTAGAATTGATAAAGATATCGTGATGATGTTAGGAAAACTTAAATATCGTACTAGTTACGGTCAAAACGCTTTACAGCATTCTTTAGAAGTAGCTCATTTGGCTGGAATCATGGCAGCTGAATTAGGATTGAACCAGCAATTAGCACGACGGGCTGGGTTATTACATGATTTAGGAAAAGCAATCGATCATGAAATGCAGGGAAGCCATGTTGAATTAGGTGCTAAATATGCTAAAAAACATGGAGAACATCCAGTAGTTGTAAATGCAATCGAGTCACATCATGGTGATGTTCCGGCAACTAGTGTTATTTCAATTTTGGTAGCTGCTGCTGATACTTTAAGTGCGGCTCGCCCAGGAAGTCGCAGTGAAACGATTGAAAATTATATTCAACGTTTAGAAAAACTTGAAGAAATGGCAAAAAGTTTTGATGGCGTTGATCGTGTGTTTGCAATTCAAGCAGGACGTGAAATTCGAATTGTTGTTAAACCGGATAAAGTTGATGATTTAATGTCTCATAAAATTGCTCGAGATATTAAAACTAAGATTGAAGAAGAACTTACATATCCAGGGCATATCAAAGTTACAGTGATTCGTGAGGTACGAGCTAGTGAAGTAGCTAAATAAATAGGATAGGCTTAGCCTATCCTTTTATATGAAAGGGAATGAAAATGAAAATATTATTTATTGGAGATATATTTGGTGAAATTGGTCGAGAGATGGTAGCTGATTATTTGCATCGACTAGTTAAAGATCATCAGATTGATTTTGTTATTGCTAATGTTGAAAATACCAGTCATGGAAAAGGGTTGTTAAAGAGACATTATGATGAATTGTTGTTTCAAGGGATCCAGGCAATGACGATGGGAAATCATACTTTTGATAAAAAAGAATTATATGATTATATTGATGAAGCAGATAAATTAATTGTCCCAGTTAATCAGCCTAAAGTGTTGCCAGGAGTTAAATCACGGGTATTTGATGTTTTAAATAAAAAGATACGGGTGACCAATGTTTTAGGGTCGGCTTTTATGGATAATCGTAATAGTAATCCTTTTGAAGTTATTGATGATTATTTAGGGTTATCTCAAGATATTCATATTATTGATTTTCATGGAGAAACAACAAGCGAAAAGATAGCTTTTGCTCATTATGTTAAAGATCGAGTTAATGGTGCTGTTCTAGGTACTCATACCCATGTACAGACAGCTGATGAAAAAATAATTGATGGGAAGCTGGCTTTTATTAGTGATGTAGGGATGACAGGACCTTATATGAGTGCGATTGGCTGTGACTTAGATGCTATTGTAACAAGATTACGAGGTTTTGGAGCACCTTTTATGGTAGCGAAAAGTACGGGGCAATTATCAGGGGTAATTTTAACTTTTGAGAAAAATGTGCCAGTAAAAATCGAAAGAATATTAATTAATCAAGATCATCCTTATATTTAGGTATAATTTCTTTGGGTTTTCATATAGTTGATTAGGAGGCAAAAATATGGAAACAATCAAAGTATCATCATCGTCTAGCCCTAATAGTGTTGCTGGGGCTATTGCTAGTATGATTAGAAATGAATCTAAATTGCAGATTCAAGTTATTGGTGCGGCAGCTTTGAATCAAGCGATAAAAGCGGTAGCTATTGCCAGGGGATATATTATTCCTACAGGAAATGAAATCGTTTGTATTCCTTCATTTCATGATTTGATCGTTGAGGATAAGGAAATTACAGCGATTAGATTGTTATTGGAATTAAAGTGATTCATTAGCTGTAAATTTGTTAAAAATAAGAAATAATGCTGAAATTAAGGTCAAAATAATTTATTTATAAGACCGTTTTGAGTTTAGCTGAATGGATTTTTAGATAATAAGGACATTCAGTCCTTATTTTTTTGTGGAAATGTTGATAATTTATGTATATAATATGTTAGAAAAGTGGTGAACAAATGAAAGATTATAGTAGTTATTTTAAAAAACCTTCATTAAATGAAGCAAAAAGAAGAAGTCGTGATCAAGTAAGGCGATATGATGATGCATATCATGTTCCTTTAGATATGGTTAAAGCTGGTATTGGTAAAAAATATTATATTCAAACATATGGTTGTCAAGCCAATGAAAGAGATAGTGAAACATTATCGGGTATTTTAGAAAGTATGTCATATCAGCCAACAACAGAAATCAAAGAGGCTGATGTAATTATTTTAAATACTTGTGCAATTAGAGAAAATGCTGAAGAGAAAGTATTTGGTAAAGTTGGATATGTGAAAAATTTGAAAAAAACTAATCCGGATTTAATTTTTGCAATGTGCGGCTGTATGGCGCAAGAAGAAGTTGTTGTTAATCGGATTTTAGAAAAACATCCTCATGTTGATTTGATTTTTGGAACACATAATATCCATCGTTTACCAGAATTATTAAAAGAGGCGCTTTATAGTAAGGAAATGGTTGTTGAAGTCTGGTCTAAAGAAGGCGATGTAATTGAAAATGCTCCCGTTCGTCGTGAAAAAAAATACAAAGCATGGGTAAATATTATGTATGGCTGCAATAAGTTTTGTACATACTGTATTGTCCCTTATACTCGGGGTAAAGAGCGTTCGCGTTTAGCGAAAGATATTATCAAAGAAGTAGAAGGGTTGGTTGCTGATGGTTATCAGGAAATTACTCTTTTAGGACAAAATGTTAATAGCTATGGTAAAGATCTAGGTGATGATTATAGCTTTTCAAATTTACTCGAAGATGTGGCTAAAACGAAAATCCCAAGAATCCGTTTTACGACAAGTCATCCTTGGGATTTTAGTGAAGAGATGATCAAAATCATTGCTAAATATGATAATATTATGCCGGCGATTCATTTACCGGTACAATCAGGTAACAATGAGGTGCTAAAATTAATGGGTCGTCGTTATAGTCGTGAGCAATATCTTGAGTTATTTCATAAAATTAAAGAATACATACCGGATTGCACAGTTACAACGGATATTATTGTGGGATTTCCAAATGAGACTCATGAACAATATTTAGATACTTTATCACTATATCAAGAGTGTGAATATGATTTAGCTTATACGTTTGTTTATTCTCCGCGAGCTGGAACACCAGCAGCTAAAATGGTTGATAATGTATCAAGTGAAGAAAAAGATCAGCGTTTATATAAATTAAATGAAATCGTCAATGAAAAAGCCTATAAACAAAACCAGCGGTTTTTAAATGAAATTGTTGAAGTGTTAGTTGAAGGAACTTCAAAAAAGGATGATTCAATGTTGACAGGATATACAAGACATCAAAAGCTGGTTAATTTTAAGGGTGATTCAAAAGATATTGGAAAGATCATTAAAGTAAAGATTACTGAAGCTAAAACATGGGCATTAAAGGGTGAAGCGGTTGAATAGTTTTGATTATGCTAAAGAGTTAAATGATTATTTATTAAATCTTGAAGTAATCAAAGAATATCAAAAATATGAACGATTGATCGATCAAGATAATGAAATTAAAAAATTAGAAACAAAAATAAAAGCTTATCAAAAAAAAATCGTTAATCAAAAAGCTAATCAGGATGAAACAGTTATTAAAACGATTGATGAATATCAAAAGTTAAAAGCTGAGTTTGAAAATAATCCGATAGTTGTTAATTATCTTTATTTAAAAGAAGAAGTAAATGAGATTTTACAATTTATAAATAGTTACATAAATGGACAATTATTAAAATAAGGGTTGACTTAACTGTCAATCCTATTTATAATTTATGAAAATCAAACAGAAAAAATGAAGAAAAGGAGACGCAAAATGGCATATTTTTTTGATGAACCATCGCATACATTTAACGAATATCTTTTGGTACCAGGATATTCATCTACAGAGTGTCAAACTAAAAACGTTAGTTTAAAAACCCCTTTAGTTAAATTTAAAAAAGGTGAAGAACCAGCATTATCATTAAATATTCCTTTAGTTTCAGCAGTAATGCAGGCAGTATCTGATGATAGAATGGCAGTAGCCTTGCAAGAGAAGGCGGGGTATCATTTATTTATGGATCACAAACTATCGAAGATCAAGCAGCTATGGTTAAACGCGCTAAAACTTATAAAGCAGGTTTTGTACCAAGTGATTCTAATTTGAGTGTTAGTGATACATTGGCTGATGTTATTGCTTTAAAAGAAAAAACTGGGCATTCAACGATGGCAGTAACAGAAGATGGTAGTGCTAATGGTAAATTATTAGGAATCGTAACAGGTAGAGATTACCGTGTTTCAAGAACTGGATTAAATACAAAAGTTACTGAATTTATGACACCGTTTGATAAATTGATCTGTGGTCATACGGGAATTACTTTAAAAGAAGCAAATGATCTTATTTGGGATAATAAGCTTAATGCTTTACCAATTATTGATGATGATCAAAAATTGGCATATTTTGTTTTTAGAAAAGACTATGAAACAAGAAAATCTAATCCCAATGAGTTATTAGATGATTCAAAACGCTATGTTGTTGGAGCGGGGATCAATACCCGTGATTTTGCTGAACGAGTACCAGCTTTAATAGAAGCGGGTGTAGACGTATTATGTATTGATTCATCTGAAGGATTTACAGAATGGCAAAAAATTACAATTGACTGGATCAGAGAGCATTATGGTGATAGTGTTAAAGTCGGTGCTGGAAATGTTGTTGATGCTGAAGGATTTAGATTCTTAGCTGAAGCTGGGGCTGATTTTGTTAAAGTTGGTATTGGTGGTGGATCTATTTGTATCACTCGTGAACAAAAAGGAATTGGACGTGGTCAGGCAACAGCAACGATTGAAGTAGCTAAAGCTCGTGATGAATATTTTGAAGAAACTGGAGTTTATGTGCCAATTTGTTCTGATGGTGGAATCGTTCACGATTATCATATGACACTAGCATTAGCAATGGGATCAGATTTTATTATGTTAGGTAGATATTTTTCAAGATTCGATGAATCACCAACTAATAAGGTAAGTATCAATGGTCAGTATATGAAAGAATACTGGGGTGAAGGTTCGGCTCGAGCTCGTAACTGGCAGCGTTATGATATGGGTGGTGATGCAAAACTTTCATTTGAAGAAGGTGTTGATTCATATGTACCATATGCTGGTAGCTTAAAAGATAATGTGGGATTAACTTTAAGTAAAATTAAATCAACAATGTGTAATTGTGGGGCTTTAACTATTTCTGAATTACAGAAAAAAGCTAAAATCACACTTGTATCTTCAACTAGTATTGTTGAAGGTGGTGCACATGATGTTATTTTGAAAGACTCATCATCAGGAAATGGACATCAAAATTAGAAGATACAGGTCATGTATCTTCTTTTATTATTGAGTTTTTTGTACATTTTTTTAGATTCTTGCATATATTAAAATAGGTGAGAACATGGCAAATAATATTCGTGAAATTATTACCCAGGCAGTTATTGCTAAAGGGAAAAAAAGAACTCTTAATAAATATCCGTTTGTAATTGAAAATTATGACAAAATTCTTGGGTGCTGGATTGCAAATCATCGCTATAATGCTACCTTTAAAAAAGGACAGCCGATCGTTTTAGGAACTTTCGATGTTCATTTATGGTATAGTTATAATGATGACAGCAACGTTTTGAAACAGACAGTAAGTTATATGAATGAATTGGATCTAGTTAAAAAAGAGAGTCGAAACTTTAATGAGAATGATGAATTAATGGTTGTTTGCAATCGCGAACCAAAATGTATCAGTGTAAATAAGACTGATGAATGTGTTTTGATAGAGATTGAAAAAGAAATTTCTTTAAGTGTGATTGGTAAAACAACAATGAAAGTAGAAACAAAGAATGAAAAAGAGTCATGGGATGAAATTGATAATATTACTGTTGATGAAAATTTTATTAAATGAAGGCGTAAGCCTTTTTTCTTTTGTAAAGAGTTGTGTTATAATGTGATAGTAATTTTTTAGAAGTGGAGTTAGTATATGAAACCTAAATATAGTCCAATGATGATGCAGTATTTATCGATAAAAGAAGAAAATCAAGATTCAATCGTAATGTTTAGATTAGGTGATTTTTATGAAATGTTTTTTGATGATGCCATTCTTGTTTCCAAAGAGCTGGAAATAGCATTGACAGGCAAGAATGCTGGTGTGGCAGAAAGAGTGCCGATGTGTGGAGTACCATATCATTCAGCTGCTAGTTATATTCAAAAGTTAGTTGATAATGGTCATCGGGTTGCAATCGTTGAACAGTTAACGGAACCAGGCAAAAAAGGAATAGTCGAACGTGGCGTAGTTCAAATCATTACACCAGGAACAATATTTGATGAATCGTTGACAAATAATAGAAATAATTATATTGCCTCATTAGAAGAATTTGATTTTAATTATACATTAGCTTTTTGTGATATCTCTACCGGCGAATTTAGTGTTGTTAATATTGATAAAAAAGAAAAACTTTTATTAAATCAACTACAGTCAATGGCGGTTAAAGAAATAGTATGTTTGTCTAATCAAAGTTATGAATTTGATGATATTTTATTATCGCCATTTGATAATGATAAGTACAACGAAAAATATGATAAGATATTTAGTAAGATCAAAGATTTAAAACAGATAAAAACAGCATCTTTATTATTGAATTATTTATTAGATACGCAAAAAAGAGAATTAGAGCATCTTCAGGTAATTGAAGAAATCAATAATGATGATTTTTTAACAATGGATATGTATACCAAAAAAGCTTTAGAATTAACGATCAATACTAAAAATAATGATAAATATGGAAGTTTATATTGGTTGTTAGATCAGACAAAAACAGCAATGGGTTCAAGATTATTGAAACAGTGGATCGAACGACCCCTAATTAATCAAGCACAAATCGAAGAACGTTTAGATATAGTCGAAATTTTTACTAAATACTTTATTCAAAGAGAAAGTGTTAAAGAAATTTTGAAAGATATTTATGATCTTGAAAGGCTGTCTTCACGAATTGCTTTTGGCAATATAAATGCTCGAGATTTAAAATGGATCAGCAGTTCTTTAAAGGTTTTACCAGAATTAAAAGCCCAATTAGTTTCTTTGGATGAACCATTACTTGATGAATTAGCCAACAAACTAGTTGATTTAAAGCATATAACAGAACTAATTGATAATGCTATCGTTGACAATCCGCCTTTAACAGTAAAAGAAGGTGGGATCATTAAAGATGGTTTTAATGAAGAATTAGATGAATTAAGATATATTCGTGATCATGGGAAGCAGTGGCTAGCAAACTTTGAACAAAAAGAGCGTGATAAAACGGGGATCAAGGGATTAAAAATTGGTTATAACCGAGTTTTTGGTTACTATATTGAAGTAACAAAAAGTTATTTATCATTAATAAAAGATGAGTTTAATTATACTCGTAAACAAAGTTTAGCTAATGCAGAACGATTTGTGACCCCTGAATTAAAAGAAATGGAATCGAAACTATTAAGCGCCCAAGATAAAATGGTCAAGCTTGAATATGTCTTGTTTACACAAATCAGAGATTATATCAAAAAAGATGTGCATATACTTCAAGATGTGGCAAAAGTCGTTGCTAAAGTCGATGTTTACCAATCAATGGCTGTGATTTCAAGTGAAAATAGCTATGTTCGGCCAATATTTAATCAAGAGAAGATTTTCAAAGTTGTTGATGGGCGTCATGGCGTTATTGAAAGAGTAATGGCTCAAGGAACTTATGTATCTAATGATGTTGAAATCGATCATGATCATCCGGTTTTATTGATTACTGGGCCTAATATGGGTGGTAAATCAACTTATATGCGCCAAATTGCACTAATTGCTTTAATGGCACAGATCGGTTGTTTTGTACCATGCAGCGAGGCTAATATCCCGATTTTTGATCAAATTTTTACGCGTATCGGGGCTAGTGATGATTTAATTTCTGGTCAGTCGACATTTATGGTAGAAATGCTTGAAGCTAATAATGCTTTACGTTATGCAACGGAAAATTCGTTGATTATTTTCGATGAAATTGGACGCGGGACAGCAACTTTTGATGGTATGGCTATTGCCCAGGCAATGATTGAATATATTGCTAGTTCGATTAAATGTATTACTTTATTTTCGACTCATTATCATGAATTAACATTTTTAGAAGAAAAAGATCTAGGAATCAAAAATGTTCATGCAAGTGCTTCGATAAAAAATGATAATCTAGTATTTTTATATCGCATCAAGCCGGGACGCTCAAATAAATCATATGGAATCAATGTTGCAAAACTAGCAAGATTACCAGATGTTATCTTAAATCGTGCCAATGTTTTATTAGAAGCTTTAGAAGAGAATAATATTGAACATCATTTAAGTGATGAAACCTTAAAAGAAGTACCAGTAGTTTCAACGAGTGTTGTAGAAAAATATCTTGATGGTATTGATCCAATGACATTGTCGCCTTTGGATGCTTTATCAACATTGATAGAATTAAAGAAATTAAATGAAAGCAGGTGATATGTTTGCAAAAAATTAGACAGCTTGATGATGTTTTAGCCAATAAGATTGCAGCAGGTGAGGTAATTGAACGACCTGCCAATGTTGTAAAAGAATTAGTTGAAAATAGCATTGATGCAAATAGTAGTAAAATAGATGTTATTATTGAAGAGGGCGGTTTGAATTTGATTCAGGTCATTGATAATGGTGAGGGAATGATCAAAGAAGATGCTTTGTTATGTTTTAGTCGTCATGCGACAAGTAAAATCAAAGATGATCAGGATTTGTTTTGTATTCAAACTTTAGGCTTTCGTGGTGAAGCAATTCCTTCAATTGCGTCAATTAGTGACTTTGAATTAAAAACTAGTATTGGTGAAAAAGGAACAACGGTAAATTATCAGTATGGTAAATATATTAAATGTGAGGATAGTGATTGTAAAAAAGGAACCAATATCAAAGTAAAAAAATTATTTCAAAATGTTCCCGCTCGGTTAAAGTATGTTAAGTCGATCAATGCTGAATTTGCCAATATTCAAACATATTTAGAGCGCTTATCACTCTCGCATCCCCAAATTGCCTTTTCATTAGTGCATAATGGAAGAATGATCTATAAAACTAATGGTAATGGTAATTTATTAGAAGTTATTTCTAATGTATATGGACTAAATGTGGCGAAAAATATGATTGCAGTTGATTTTGAAGATGATGAATTTCATGTTACCGGTTATATATCAAAGATAGATATTAATCGTGCTAGTAAAAATCATATCGTGACGATGGTCAATTCCCGAATCGTTAAAAATAAAATCACAGTAGACAGCATTAATAATGCTTATCGACGTTATCTTGCCGATAAACGTTTTCCGATTGCAATCGTTAATATTGAAATTGATCCTTTTTTAGTCGATGTCAATGTTCACCCATCTAAATTGGAAGTCCGTTTTTCCAAAGAGATGAAACTTAAAGAGTTAGTATACCAGGGAATTAGTGATGCCTTAGCTAAAATAAATTTGACATATGAAGCTCCAGTGTTGAATAAACCGAAATTTGTTCCTGATTTAACACAGGTAGAACTTGAATTAAGCTATGAAAATGATCCGCTCATAAATACTGAAAGAACTAATGTTGAGGATTCAAAAAAAACAGTTTATCAAAAACAAGTTTTTAACGATAGTAAAGAAGATTTAAAAATAGTTGCGGAAAAAAATGATGACTATATTATCCCTGATCAACAAATAATTGAAACTAAAGTCGAACCAAGAGAGAAACTGATGAAAAAGAAATTGTTTGTTAAAGGTCAGGTTCATGGAACTTATATTATTTGTGAAGATGAAACGGGAATGTATATTGTTGATCAACATGCTGGTCAAGAACGGATCAATTACGAATATTATTTAGAAAAATATCAAAATCTTGATTTATCAATGCGTGATTTGTTAGTGCCGATTACTTTAGAATATCCTTTAAGTGAATTTTTGATTATTGAAGAAAGAAAAGAAATGTTAGCACAGTTAGGAATTAATTTAGAGGTTTTTGGTAGTGGCAGTTATGTGATCAAACAATTACCATTATGGATGCAAAATATTGATGAGCATGTATTTATCGAAGATATGGTAACGCAGTTATTAAATGATAATAAAGTTGATGTAGTTAAATTACAAGATCATGCAATTGCAACATTAAGTTGTAAAGCATCATTAAAAGCCAATACCCATTTATCAAACGAAGGAATGCAAAATATAATTGATAATTTAATGCGTTGTGATAATCCCTATGTTTGTCCCCATGGCAGACCAACGATCATTTACTATTCTACATATGAAATTGAAAAATTATTTAAGCGGGTAGGATAATGGAAAAAGTAATCGTAATAGTTGGACCAACAGGGGTTGGTAAAACAAAAATGGGGGTAGCGCTTGCTAAATATTTTAATGGTGAAGTAATTAGTGGCGATTCAATGCAGATTTATAAAACGATGGATATTGGAACAGCAAAAGTAACAGTTGCTGAAATGGAAGGTGTTAAACATCATTTGATCAATATTAAAGAACCGACGGAAAGTTATAGTGTTAAGGATTTTCAAGATGAGGTTAGGCTAAAAATCAAAGAAATCAGCAGTCGTGGCAAATTACCAATTATTGTTGGGGGTACAGGGTTGTATATAAAAGCGGCTCTTTATGACTATGAATTTGGTGAAAGCCAAATGGATCATCAAGAGTATGTAAATAAATATCAGGATCATACTAATGAGCAATTATATGATTTATTACTTAAAATTGATGAAGCGAGTGCCAAAGAATTACATCCTAATAATCGTCAGCGGGTACTTCGGGCAATTGCAATATATGAAAGTACCGGAGTGAAAAAAAGCGAGACTTTAGCTAAACAAAATCATGAATTGATTTATGATGCTAGATTTATTGGTCTTACTTTAGAGCGAGATGTGTTATATGAGCGAATCAATCAGCGGGTAGATCTGATGATGGAACAAGGTTTATATCAGGAAATTGAAAAATTGATGAAAAAAAATTATTCTTCTTCTCTTCAGAGTATGAAAGCAATCGGTTATAAAGAATGGTTTGCATATTTTCAAGGAAATCAAAGTCTTGAAGAAACTTTAGAGTTGATCAAAAAAAATTCTCGTAATTATGCTAAAAGACAATATACATGGTTTAATAATCAATTACCTGTTGAATGGTTTAAAGTTAATTTGAATGATTTTGATGAAACAATTAGTATGGTAATTGATGATTTAATTAACAATGAATAGTATAAAAAACATCAAGAGAAATCTGATTTCTATCCTTGATGTTTTTGTTTGATGAAATAGTTTTGAAAGTTACTAAAAAAGCTGTTTATTTTATTGTTATGAGCTATAGTGATTGAAAGTATTATTATTATTAAGAAAAAATTTCTTGATTTATCCAACATAAGTATAATTTAATTTTTCTCTAAGTTTATAAAAGATAGTGAAAAATATAAAAATCACTTATTTTTTTGCTGATTTAATTTTTTTATATTACTAGTACGTCCATGTTTTAAGATTCGCCGATAATTTTCTGCTAATGCTTTTTCATAATTACTTGTCATCCAGGGAATATAAAATTGCATGTTACCTAATTCTTGAGGAAGATATTGAATATATTCCCATAATTCAGGTCGATTATAATCATATTTTTCATCATCTGTCAAACCAATAGGAGTCAAGCGCAGATAATCAGGTGTTTTGAATGAATGCTCATTTAAAGATGCCATAGCTCGATCAATGGCATTTTCACTTGATTTAGATTTAGGTGATAAACAAAGATCAATGATTGCACTGGCAATTGGAATTCTTGCTTCAGGAAAACCAATTGTTTTTGCTGCCTGTAAAGCGATAACTGTTCGCATACAGGCATTAGGATTAGCTAAACCAATATCTTCATAAGCGGTTGTAATTAAACGCCTTTCTAATGATTCAATATCGTTAGATTCGATTAGTTTTGCAAAATAATACATAGCCCCATTGGGATCGCTGCCACGAATTGATTTTTGTAAACCACTTAAAGTATCATAATAATTATCTTCGTCTTTATCATAGATAACATTAGTTTTAATAGCAGCGGTTTTTAGATCATTCATAGTAATATGGTTTTTTTCACAAACAATAGAACAAATTTCTAAACAGTTGTAGCCGTAACGAATATCTCCGCTACTTAATTTAGCGATACTATATAAAGCTTCGTCTTCAATTGTATATTCGTTATTTAATCCATCGGGTGAGATCATCGCCTTATTTAAACCATCGATGATTTCAGCAGTTGTCAATGGTTTGACTTCAAGGATATGACAGCGTGAACGAATTGCTGGATTAATTGAATGAAAAGGATTAGCAGTCGTACATCCAGCAATTATTAATAAACCACTTTCCATATGAGAAAGAAGATCATCCTGACGGGCTTTATTTAGACGATGAACTTCATCAATAATAACAAAAAGACCATTGCTTAGTTTGGCTTCTTCAATAATAGCATCCATTTCCTTTTTATTTCCCGTTGAAGCATTAAAGATTCGATATGGTATGTTAAGATCATTAGCTAAAGCCATAGCAATAGTTGTCTTGCCACAGCCGGGATTACCATATAATATGATTGAAAAAGGATGATTTTTAGTTACAAATTTAGTTAAAATAGCTTTTGGACCGATTAAGTGTTGTTGACCAATGATATCACATAAATTTTTAGGGCGCATTCTATTTGCAAGTGTTGATGACATATTAACTTCCTTTCGTTTTTAAAATCAGTTATAATGATTATAACATTTTTAGATAGTGAAAGATAGGTGATTTAAAATGAGATTGGTTATCCAAAAAGTGAGTCAAAGTAGTGTTAAGATTGATGGTAAGATAGTTGGAGCAATTGAAAAAGGCTATATGGTTTTAGTAGGAATTACAAATGGTGATGATGAAACGCTAGTTGAAAAGATGGTTGATAAATTAGTAAATTTAAGAATTTTTGAAGATGAAAATGATAAATTGAATTTATCACTATTAGATGTAAACGGCAGTATCTTGTCGATTTCACAATTTACTCTATATGCAAATTGTAAAAAAGGAAGAAGACCAAGTTTCATAGATGCAGCTAAGCCAGATGTATCAAGTCCTTTATATGATTATTTTAATAAAATGTTGGAAAAAAAAGGAGTTAAAGTAGAACGAGGAGTTTTTGGGGCGATGATGGAAGTATCACTAATAAATGATGGGCCTGTAACGATTATCTTGGATAGCAAAGAAATTTTTTAATGATGGACTATGTTCATCATTTTTGTTTAAAATGGC
>BAHP02000055.1 GCA_000508865.1 Clostridiales bacterium VE202-01 | reverse complement strand
ATGGAAAGATTTCCATAATCTAATAGGAATTTCGATTCGTTTAAGTATAAAATAAAAATATCAACCATAGGGGTACATGAAATGGCTGGATATTTTTATCGACTAAAAAAGTGTTAGAAATATTATTTTTTCCTAATCATAGTTCCATTGCATTTTGGACACTGACAGCTGTATCCTTGATTTTCTTCATCTAAAAACTTTTCCAGTATTCATTTCGGTACTTCTTTATAACCGCATCTCTTGCATTTCATCGGTATCATTACCTCTGGTTTCCTCAATAATTCTGCTAGTTCTTCATTAGTTAGATTAATCATTTGTTTACCTTCTTCCTATGCTTATAGCTGTATTTTGCTTCAAGAATCTTTCGGTCACGATGTTGATTAGCACATTATATAAACAAAAAAAGGCAGGAACGAATCAAATCAAATCAAATTAAATTAATAAATATAATAAAACAGTTAAAACAATTCGAGAAAGTAATATGCAAATTATCTTAATGACGGTGATAAAACCAGTGAATCACTTTTTTGTCATCATCATAGTTTACTATCTTGCTTTCATATATTATTGATCTGGTCATATATTGAACACATTTTTCAATAGCGTTCTTAGTTTGTTCATCTTTGATTTTGGGGCATAGACATAGAACACTTCCCCGTATCTTCGGTAGAATCATCTTTTAAGCCTTTGAAACTAATGTGTTTATTAACCAATTATAAGTGCTATAATTTCCATATTTATGACCTGCTTGGAGAATACGAGAGTTTAAGCGAGCTCAATTACCTTGTAGAAAAGATTATAAAACTTGATGAAAGCGAGGATTTCTGGCAGGCGGTTTTAGACTTGGGAGAGTAGGGCAGTGTTAGAAACTTAATTAACCTTACCGAAAATATGGACTGTTTTGACTATCTTCCAGGTGTTATCGATGCTTCCGACCTTGGCTATTATTGGATTGAACAAAGCAACTGCTATGGTACAAGCAAACTAGGTGCTCTTTCAAATTATATCGACTATGAAAATTTTAGGTGGGATATTTGTTTTGATGAAAGCAAAGTATTTACCAACAACGGTTATGTACGCTCAAATGGCGATCGTTTTGTTGATATTTACGATGGCAATATTGAGAATATTCCTGAAGAATACCGTATTCAAAGTCCTAATCTCTATATTCGTACTCTTGGAAAAACAGAAAAAGGTATGGAATGCCAACGGGTATATTTTAGAGGACATGTCGACTGTATTTCATATCTGAAAGAGCTCGAGGCATTAAATTGAATTGCTTTTTACATGATTAAAGTTTATGATAAGACCAAAAAACAAATTAAAATATAAAAGTTTTTATTTAATTTAAGTAAAAACTATTAATTATTTATATGTTTTTTGGTATACTAATAGTAAAGGAGGCATTAGTATGATCGTTAGACCCCATTATTTAGATTTACTGAAAACCTATCGTGATGTGCCACTGGTGAAAATCCTTGCGGGTATTCGTCGCTGTGGTAAGTCCACAATTTTAGACATGTTACAGGATGATTTGATAAAAAGTGGCGTTCTTGCCGACCACATTATTAGTATGCGCTACACTTCGGAAGATTTTGATGACGGTATGACCGATAAAGATATGTACAATGGAATCAAGGAAAAAATGACAGATGGTAAACGTTACTATCTTCTGCTTGATGAAGTACAGGAAATCACAGGTTGGGAAAAGGCTGTAAACAGTCTGCTTGAAAACGCTGATACGGATATTTATGTGACTGGTTCTAATTCTAAGCTGATGTCAAGTGAAATATCCACCTATCTTTCAGGGCGGTATATCTCTATCCCTGTATTTACGCTGTCCTTTGCCGAATATATGGAGTTCAAAAAGGCAAGCGGACGCACGCCGAAAGAATTGCTTGCAGAGTATATTCGCATGGGTGGTTTTCCAATCGTTGCGCTGAGCAATTTTGACGAGGGCGCAGCATATCAGATTGTCGAGGGCATTTATAATTCCGTTATCACCAGCGATATAACGAAACGGCACAATATTACGAAATTTGACTTGTTCAACCGTGTTGTAAAGTATATTGTTGAAAATGTCGGTAAGACCTTTTCTGCAAATGCTATTGTAAAGTTCTTGAAAAGTGAGAGACGTTCTCTCTCGGTGGAATCGGTATATAATTATCTGGAATGGCTGGAAAAAGCCTTTGTGATTTATCGCTGCCAGCGATACGATCTGCAAGGTAAATCCGTGCTGAAAACGCAGGAGAAATTCTATCTTGCTGACGCTTCTTTGAAATACTGCATGATGGGTTTCAATCCGAAGTCTGTTGCCGCAATGCTTGAAAATATCATATACTTTGAGCTTCGCAGAAAAGGTTACGAGGTCTATATCGGCAAGAACGAAACGAAAGAAATTGACTTTGTGGCGGTACGGCGCGACGAGCGTATCTATGTGCAGGTGTGCCGCAATCTGCCGGAAGAATCTGACCGCGAGATTGCCAATCTGCTTGAAATCAAAGACCACTATCCCAAGTATGTCGTAACGCTTGACGAGCTCGCCGCAGGTAATATCAACGGTGTAAAGATCGTACATTTAGCAGATTTTCTATTGGCTGATGGATATTAAAATTATCATAAAGATTAAAAATTGAGGTTTAGAGGAGTAACTATGAAACGATATCAAGTATTTATTAGTTCCACATATACAGATTTACAATTAGAGAGACAAGCAGTTTTAGAGAGTATTCTTAAACTTCGTCATATTCCTGTTGGTATGGAACATTTTGTTTCAACAAACGAGGAACAGTTTGATTATATTAAGCGGCTTCTTGATGAAACGGATTACTATATTATCATTATAGCAAATAGATACGGTTCACAAGCTGATGATGGTATTAGTTACACTGAAAAAGAGTTTGATTATGCTGTGAATTTAGGGATTCCAGTAATTGCGTGCATTCATAGCAAGCCTGATTCTCTTCCGGTTAACAAATCCGATATAGAACTAGATGCCAAATGGAAACTTAATAAATTTAGAGATAAGGTGATGCATCATAGAATGGTGAGTCATTTTAGCTGGGATAATCCATCAGCTCTTTCTGAAAATGTTGTTATCGCTTTAGTAAATTGTATTAATGATTATCCAAGACCTGGTTGGGAGAGAGTTGCATCCTACGAAAATTCAGATTTACTGAATCAAATAAACGATTTAAGGATTGAAAATGATAGATTAAAAGCTCTGCTTGAGGACAAAAAGCAATCAGAGAAATATGAGCAACTCATTATGCAGTTTCCATGGAATGAAATTCGCACTTTTAGGGGCTATTCAAAGTGGGATGATTACAAGAATATTTCCATACCAGTTTCTTTGACATGGGCACAAATATTTTCAATCTTTGGTCCAATTTTATTGGTTGAAAGCGACATTAGCCTAATTCATTATGCATTCAATCATGCATTGTTTTTAGATCATGCTCCTTATTTTTGTGTTCCTGATGTGGAGTTTCAGCGAATAGTTGCAGAATTTTTTGAGTATGGAATAATAGATATTGCTCAAGATAAAATTACTTTAACCAAAGTTGGAAAGCAAGGTTTGCATACAATAAGGGTTTCTGTTGATAACGAACTTAATTCAATTCATGCAAAAGTAATGGAGGTGTTTAATAATATGCCTCAAAAATCACATGAAGAAATCTCCAAGTATATAAGACTGTTGTCGGATTTCAATTCAAATCCAGAAGCAATAAATTATATTGGACAAACATTGCTTAGTTTAAGAGTGTTTTTAGGTAATCATCCTGAATGGGATAAAGAACAGGTAGAAATTGTGCAAAATGAAATCGAAGATATTCTAAATGAAGCATCTGAAAGTGAAAGAGCAGAGATGGGTGCTTTTGATCCTGTTTTCAATCTTTCCAAAATTATGAAGCTAATTGATTTTTTAAATGCAAAGTTACAAGAATGCCAAATAAAAAATAATTCATAAAACAGTTTAGTAAATATGGTTTTCTACATGTAATTTAAAGTAAGTAATATTTTAAATAGCCGAGAAATTTTCATTTTGAAAGTTCCTCGACTTTTTATATTTCAAAATGGAGGTGAAAAAGTACGCCATATATCCCTTCGCGGTGGTAGAGAAAACCGGTGAAATAGACTTGCTGATCTATATGAAAAGCTATGAGCTGCAGAAACTTTTCAAACGACAAATGGTGTTGGCTTTCTCGTGGAATCGGCGGTATTCTGCGCTGGATTATCTAATCAAGGTCAAAGAAATGCACTTTATTCAGACAGTTGAAACGATTATGTGAAATGTTGATGTATCGTCGCCAACCTATATTCCCGCGTCAAAAGTTTTACTATTGCCAACAATCAGAACATGGATATGCGGATTTCAGTCAAGAGGTCTACCAAAAGTGTGCAATGAGGCAATGGCACCAAAAATCACATTATAGTTGTATCTTTGTAAAGATATTGAGATTTATTGCTTTTTTATGATAGAAGATACCTTTCTTTTTTTCAAGAAGCTTTTGTTTGCGATATTTTCTGTTGTTGAAAAGGAAAGCCAGAGTATTTCTGGCAACGACAAAAAGACCATAATCAAGATGGATAGAAGAACAAAGGATAGTTTTTTGAACATTATCAAAAGAAACATCCCTAAGTTTGCCTTTATCATGTAA
>BAHP02000056.1 GCA_000508865.1 Clostridiales bacterium VE202-01 | reverse complement strand
TAAGAACCAAAGAGATTTCAAAAATCTCTTTTTTATTTAAAAATATCTGTTTTAGCTATGATCGCAAAAGTCTTTTCAATAACTTCAATATCTTGAATCAAAGCAATTCTGACATAACCCTCACCATATGTACCAAATGCCTTGCCAGGAACAAACAAGACACCTGTTTGTTCAAATAGATCATTGACAAAATCTATTGAAGAAGAATATTTATCAGGAATTTTTGCCCAAATAAACATCGTTCCCTTTGTCTTATCAATTTTCCAGCCAATCTTTTTTGCATTACTTAAAAAGGCATCACGACGCATTTTATAAGCATTGCGCGTTTGTTCCACACAGCTTTGATCACCACTAATTGCTTCTATTGCAGCTAACTGAACAGGAATAAACATACCATAATCCATATTTGATTTTAAAGTCTTGATTTGTTTTACGATTTCTTTATTACCAACAGCAAATCCTACTCGCGCTCCAGCTAGGCCATATGTTTTTGATAACGAATTAAATTCTATTCCAATATCTTTTGCTCCAGGATAAGACAAAAGCTTTTCCGGGTTTTTCAAATAATAGCTCACTATATGCATTATCATGAAGGACGATGATATCATTTTCTTTTGCAAATTTAATTAATTCAAGATAAAACGCATCATTAGCAATTCCACAAGTAGGATTATTTGGATAAGAAACGACCATAAATTTTGCCAAGGCAGCATCTTTTTTATCAATTGCATTAAAATCAATCAAATAATTATTTTCCTTTAATAATGGCATCTCAACAATTCGTGCCCCCGCAATTAAAGGACCATCTTTAAAAACAGGATAACTGGGATTAGGAACTAATACAGTATCCCCTTCATTGATCAAAGTCATTGCTAGATGTGATAACCCCTCTTGAGAACCTAACAAAGAACAGACTTCATCATTATTTAAACTAACATCATATCTTCTTTGATACCAGTTGATCACTGCTTCTATCAATTCTGGCAGATCATTAATTGCATAGACATAATTTTTAGGATCTAAGGCCGCTTTAGACAACACTTCACGAATATTTTTATTAGGCGGGATATTAGGTGTACCGGTACTAAAATCGATAACTTCTAATCCTCTTTGTTTTCTTTGGGCGGCTTTTTTTGCTAGAACCGTAAAAATACTTTCAGGAAATAAATCCATTCTTTTTGAAAAATTCATCTGATAATTCACCTCTTGTTTATTCTAATACAAACGTTTATAGAGTTAAAGATAAATATTATTTTTTAAAACTAGATAAAATGTTCAATAAATATGTCATAATGTTAACTTCGTTTTTTGCGATGACTTATATTTCTTTAAATAAATGAAGATAATCAAGGGTATTTTTAATAAAAATATAACATTAAGACATATTTTAACTACATTCAATACTATTAGATAATATATCTAGATGTTATAATTTAAAATGTAAAAGCGCTTACAGAATTTTAATTAAACGGAGGTTATATATGGGGATTTTTAAAAAAGAATTTAAAATATGTTGTCCGATCGAAGGAAAAGTAAGTCCTTTAGAATATTGTCCTGACGAGGTCTTTTCTAAAGGAATGACCGGTGAAGGTGTCGTCATATTTCCAACTGGAAATATTGTTTATGCACCATATGATTGTAAAGTTGAGTTTATTTTTGAAGCAAAGCATGCCATTGCTTTAAAAGGTAGTGGAATCGAATGTTTGATTCATGTTGGATTAGATACGAATACTTTAAAAGGTAGAGGTTTTAAAGTATTTGTTGAAGCAGGTAAAAATGTTAAGCAGGGTGATAAGTTAATTGAATTTGACACAATGATTTTAAAGAAATATCACTGTATTGATGCTACACCCTTTGTTTTTACTAATTTAAATAGAAGGGACATAACCGTTGATCAATATGGAATGGTTGCTGCTAAGAGCCCTTTTATAACGATAGAAAGGAAATAATACAATGAATAGTGATAAATTGTCTTTTAAAGAAAAATATTCTTATGGTATTGGGGCCATTGGTAAAGATATGTGCTGTGGCATAATTTTTACTTACTGTATGTTATATTTTACTGATGTTTTAAAATTATCAGCAGCTTTTGTAGGAACATTATTTTTCTTAGCTAAGTTTTGGGATGCTATAAACGATTTAGGAATGGGAATGATCGTTGATAATACCCATACTAAATGGGGCAAATTCAGGCCCTGGTTAGTGATTGGAACCGTTGTTAATGCGATTGTTTTAGTTTGCTTATTTACTAATTGGGGATTATCAGGAACAACATTGTATGTTTTTGCAGCTGTTATGTATATTGTTTGGGGAATGACATATACAGTTATGGATATTCCTTACTGGTCAATGTTACCAAACTTGACTACCGATCTTGAAGAACGTGATAAAATAGCAGTTATTCCAAGAATTTTTGCTTCAATTGGCGGTTCTTTATTAGTAGGTGGCTTTGGTCTACAAATCATGGATTTTTTAGGCAAAGGAAATGCCCAGGATGGATTTACCCGTTTTGCATGGATGATTGCAATTGTTTTTATTATAACGATCGGAATCACTGTAGTAAATGTTAGATCAGCAGACCGGATAGAAACAAAAAAATCTGAAAAAACATCATTTAAACAAATAATTCAGGTTATTAAGAAAAATGATCAGTTGCTAGTTGCAATCGCTGTTATATTGACTTTTAATTTTGCGATGAACTGTATTAGTGGTGTTCAAACTTATTATTTTATCTATGTTACTGGTGATAAAGGTCTTTTCTCTATTTTTACGATGTTTGCTGGATTTGCTGAAATATTTGGATTGATCATCTTTCCCAAGTTAGCTAAACGAATGTCTAAAAAACAAGTTTATGGCCTTGCAAGTGGAATTCCCGTTATTGGTTTGATCGTTTTATTAATAATAGGGATCGTCATTCCTAAAAATTATATTTTAACTGCTGTTGCAGGAATTTGTGTAAAATTAGGATCTGGTTTACAGTTAGGAACGGTAACTGTTGTTTTAGCGGATGTTGTTGATTATGGAGAATATAAATTAGGTACTCGCAATGAATCAGTTATTTTTTCAATTCAAACTTTATTAGTTAAATTTGCTGCAGCTTTGGGATCGTTATTTACAGGTTTTGCATTAGATGCTACTGGTTATCTTCCAGATGCAGTTCAATCAGCTGCAATGATCAATGGTATGCGCATCATTATGATTGGATTACCAATTATATTTGTTATTATAAGCTTTATTATTTATAAAAAATATTATATATTAAATGGTAAATATATGACTAGAATTATGAATATTCTTTCTTTAAAAAAGGAAGAAGATGTTGAAAATAGAGTAGTAGAAAATAATCAAAGTAAAAATTTACAGGAGGGTAATTATGCCGATTCAATTTCATAAATCATCACAAACATTTCATTTATATAATTCACAACTTAGCTATATTTTTAAAGTATTAAAAAATGATCAATTAGGTCAATTATATTATGGTAAAGTTATTCACGATCGAGAAAACTTTGATCATCTTTTTGAAACAAGACCAAGACCCATGGCATCATGTACGTTTGAAGGTGACTTAACATTTTCATTAGAACATATTAAACAAGAATATCCAGTGTATGGATCAGGCGATATGCGCCATCCGGCAATTGATATTCTTCAGGAAAATGGTAGTAGAATTCTTGATTTTAGATATCAAGATCATCAAATTATAAAAGGAAAGCCGAAATTAACAGATTTGCCAGCTACGTATGTAGAAAATGATAGTGAAGCACAAACTTTATTAATAACTTTATACGATGAAGTGATTCAGACAGAATTGATTTTAAGCTATACGATTTATGAAGATTTGCCAGTTATTTGCCGAAATGCATATATTAAAAATTGGGGAAAGCAAAAATTAGTTTTAAATCAGATAATGAGTATGTCTTTAGATCTACCTGATCATAATTATGAAATGATTGAATTAACAGGGGCCTGGTCTAGAGAAAGAAATGTTAAAAATCGTAAATTAGAACATGGAATCCAATCAATTTATTCACTTCGGGGCTGTTCAAGTAATAATTTTAATCCCTTTATTGCTCTAAAAAGAGAAAATTGTAATGAATATGATGGTGAAGTATTAGGTTTTAGTTTTGTTTATAGTGGTAACTTTTTAGCCCAGGTTGAAGTAGATACTTATAATGTAACGCGGGTTATGATGGGGATTCATCCCCATTGCTTTAGCTGGGAATTGAAAAGTAATGAATCTTTTCAAACACCAGAAGTAGTAATGGTTTACAGTGATAAAGGATTAAATGCGATGTCGCAAACTTATCACTCTCTATATCAAAAACGTTTAGCGCGGGGAAGATATCGTGATCAAGTTAGACCAATCCTTGTTAATAACTGGGAAGGAACTTACTTTGATTTTGATGAGGAAAAAATCATGGAAATTGCTGTTACTGCTAAAAAGTTAGGAATTGAGCTGTTTGTTTTAGATGATGGCTGGTTTGGAAAACGTAATGATGATAAAGCAGGATTAGGGGACTGGTATCCTAATTTGGAAAAGCTGCCTAATGGTATTAGTGGTTTAGCTAAAAAAATAAACGATTTGAATATGAAGTTTGGATTATGGTTTGAACCTGAAATGGTCAATAAAGATTCTGATTTGTATCGCAAACATCCAGAGTGGACATTAAAAACACCGAATCGAAATAGTTGTCATGGTCGTAATCAATATGTTTTAGATTTTTCTAATCCTAAAGTAGTTGAGTATATTTATGAGATGATGGCCAAAGTAATCGAGGAAGGACAAATTTCATATATTAAATGGGATATGAACCGTTGTATGAGTGAAGTTTATTCAAGTATTCATAGTCCTTCTTCACAAGGAAAAGTAATGCATGAATATATTTTAGGAGTATATCGTTTATATGAAAAATTAACATCACGTTTTCCCGAAGTATTATTTGAGTCATGTGCTAGTGGTGGGGCCCGCTTTGATCCAGCGATGATGTATTATGCACCACAATGCTGGACGAGTGATGATACTGATGCTGTTGAAAGATTAAAGATTCAATATGGGACTTCTTACGTTTATCCAATTTCAGCAATGGGGGCTCATGTATCGGCAGTACCTAATCATCAAGTATTTAGAAATACACCAATTGAGACTAGAGCAAACGTAGCTTATTTTGGAACTTTTGGTTATGAATTGGATCTAAATAAACTAAGTCAAGAAGAGCAGGATAAGATCATTGCCCAAATAAAGTTTATGAAAGAATATCGAGAAATTATTCAGTTTGGAACTTTCTATCGTCTAAAAAGTCCATTCGAAGGTAATGAAACAGTATGGATGGTAGTTTCAAATGATTTAAATACTGCGATCGTAGGCTATTATCGACCATTACAAGAAGTTAATCAAGGTTTTAGAAGAGTTAAACTATTAGGTTTAGATCCTAATAAGGAGTATCATGTATCAATCAATGAAACTGATCATTATGGTGATGAATTGATGAATCTTGGCTTACTTACGAGTGACAGTTCTTGTGGTGAAAATCGTGAGACTTATGATGGAACTAATGGAGATTATTTATCTAGATTATATATTATTAAAGCAAAATAGACGCCTGGCGTCTATTTTTGAGCATGAGGATCATTCATTCTAGAGTTGTTGATCATTTTATTTTGCTTTCTAAAATCACGAGGAGCTAGATTGTGAGTGTTTGAAAAAGCTTTAGAAAAAGATAATTGATTAGCATAGCCACAGGAAAAAGCGATTTGATTAATAGTAAGATCAGTATTGATCAATAGTTCCTCAGCTTGGATCATGCGATAGCGCAATAAAAATTCTTGTGGTGAAAGATGTAGATATTTTTTAAAAAGCGTTGATAAATAACTGCGATTGATCGATAAATAATCAGCAATTTCATTTACGGTTACCATATCTTGATAATTATTTTGAATATACTCGATAGCCTTATCAACATAAGGATTGTAATTAGTTTTATTTGTTTTATAATTAACATTTGCACTTTTAGCTAAATAAGAAAAGAAAGTAAATAATTGTCCTTGAATATATAATTCATTACTATAACTAAGCTTATAATGAGCTAACATCGAAATTGTCAGTTTTCTTAATTCATCAAGATAATCACAATGAATGACCAGATTATTATCATTTAAATTACAGCGATTCAAATACAAACGACTTTTATTGCCATCAAAACCGATCCATAAATATGTCCAGGGATCATCATGATCAGCTTGATAATATGTAACAACATTAGGCATGATCAAAAAGGCATCCCCAGCTTTAATAGAGTATACTTTATTATTTACATGATATTCACCTTTACCCTTTAGACAATAATGAATTAAATAGTTTTGTCTTATAGCAGGACCATATGAATAATCAGGCTTACATTCCTGCATCCCACAGAATTTTAAATATAAATCTTCAAACGACTGATTTTCTATTTCAAGTGAAGAATACATAAATTACCTCCTTTATAACTTATTATAACAAAATTGTATTTAGATGTGTTCTAAATATAGGTGGATTTCATATAAATAAGACGAAGAGAGGAGTTTACAATGGAAACGAAAAATATCTTACATGATATCGCTAAAAGATGCGATGGGGACATATATTTAGGGGTGGTAGGACCAGTAAGAAGCGGGAAGTCTTCATTTATTAAACGTTTTATGGAAATGGCGGTTATCCCTTATATTGAAGATAAAGATGCTAAATTAAGAGCAATCGATGAATTACCACAGTCTGGTAAGGGTAAAATGATAATGACGGTTGAACCAAAATTTATTCCTAATCAGGCAGTAGAGATGATCATGGATGAAAATTTTAAAGTCAATGTCCGTCTTGTAGATTGTGTTGGTTATGTTATTGAAGGTGCTAAGGGATATCAAGATGATCAGGGGATTCGTTATGTTAAAACCCCATGGTATTTAGAATCGATCCCCTTTGATCAGGCAGCTAAAGTAGGTACAAAAAAAGTAATTCAGGATCATTCAACGATTGGAATCGTAATTACAAGTGATGGTAGTATTTGTGATATTCCAGGAGCTAATTATAATGAAGCAACCGACAGTATTATTGAAGAGTTATTAGAAATCGATAAACCATTCATTGTCATCATTAATAGTAAGGATGTAAATAGTCCTGCTTGTAAAAAAGAATACGAACGTTTAACAGAAAAATACGATGTACCAGTATTATCGATGGATGTTACAAATATGGAAGAGCCGCAAATTGTTTCTTTATTAAAAGATGCTTTATATGAATTTAAAATTAGTGAAGTACGAATTGAAGTACCTAAATGGCTGGCAATGATGTCTAATAATCATTGGTTGAAACAAACATTAGATACATCATTAAAAGAATCTTTGCAGTCAATCAAAAAATTTAAAGATGTAGAAAGAATTGGCGATGCCATTAGTGAATATGATTTTGTTGATAAAGCATATTTAACAGGAATTGACACAAGTACATCTAGTGCCACTTTAAAAATCGAAGAGCGTGATGGTTTATACAATGAAATTTTAGAAGAAATAATTGGTGATAAAGGTTTTGATCAGGCTACATTTTTAACATTTATCCAAGAATTGGTTGATATCAAGAAAGAGTACGAAGGATTTTCTAATGCCATTAGAATGGTTAAACAAACTGGCTATGGCTATGCAATACCAAAACTTGATGAAATTGAATTAAGTGAACCAGAAATTATTAAACAAGGGCCGCGCTATGGAATGAAGTTAGTATCTAAAGCAGGAACTACGTATATGATCAAAGTAGATATTGAAAGTACGTTTGAGCCAATAATCGGATCAAAAGAACAAGCAGAAGCATTTATCGAATATTTAAATTCTAATGGAAACGATAAACAAGCAATTTTTGATTGTGATGTTTTTGGTCGTAAATTAGGAGATTTAATTGAAGAAGGGATGTATATCAAACTGAATGCTATTCCAGAAAATGCGAGTCTTAGAATTCATGATATTTTATCAAAAATAGTAAATAAAGGGAAAAGTAATGTTATTGCAATTGTCCTATAAAAGTGCTTGAAATCGGTAATTTTTAATGTTATACTTTCGAGGTATTAGAATATGGAGGTAGTTATGAATAAGAAAGAACTAGTTGAATCAGTATCTAAAGAAAGAAACTTGACTAAAAAAGATGCCGAGATTTTAGTAGATACAGTTTTTAATACAATTACACGTAGTGTTATTGAAGGAGATAAAGTTTTGATCTCTGGATTTGGAACGTTTAAAGTAAATGATCGTAAAGCTCGTAAAGGAATATCTCCAAAGACACAAAAGGAAATGATTATTCCTGCCAGCAAGACTGTTACATTTAAACCAAGTAATCGTTTAAAAGAGGCAATGAATTAATCATTGCTTTTTTTGTTATTTATTAATAATAAGTTAATAATAAGGTGTATAATAGAAACAAAGGAGTTGAGAAAAATGCCGTTTTTTTATTATCCAATGTCATCAACTTATATGATTGGTTATCTTTTAGTTGCCATTGGATCAGTAATTATGATTGTTGCTCAATTAAAAGTAAGCAGTGCTTACAATAAATATGAAAAAGTACCTAATAGCAGACAAATGACTGGAGCGATGGTAGCTAGAGAAATTCTTGATCGAAATGGATTGAGAGATGTTCAAATCAATCGCATAAGTGGAAGATTATCGGATCATTACGATCCACGTAATAAAACAGTTAATTTGTCTCAAGGGATTCATGATGGTACATCGATTGCCTCTTTAGCAGTAGCGAGTCATGAGTGTGGTCACGCCATTCAACATTTAGTTGGATATCGACCATTAGTATTTAGAAATGCAATCTTGCCATTGTGTAATGTTGGTCAGTATTTAGGATGGATTGCCGTATTTATTGGTTTATTAATGGGAAATACTAATATTGCCTGGCTGGGAGTAATCTTGATGTCAGGGATCCTGCTGTTCCAAATTGTTACACTGCCAGTGGAATTTGATGCTTCATCGAGAGCGTTACAGATCTTGAAAACTAATTATTTGACTAATGATGAATACAGAGGTGCCAAATCAATGTTATCTGCAGCTGCTTTTACATATGTTGCTGCAATGTTATCAACGGTTTTATCATTACTTAGAATTGTTTTGATCGTTTTAGGTAATGATCGTGATTAATTCATTAAAATCAAAGCTGCAGGGCTTTGATTTTTTGAGCGATCAGTTCAGATATATTAATACAATTTTTCTTTTATAATCGCTAAATTGATAGTATAATAGGCATAGAAAGTTGGTGGAATTTTGAAATTTTTACGTAGAAATAGATTTAATATTCTAATAGCTTTTTTGATATTAGTTTTTATTATAGTTAGTTTTTATATGCTTTGGGTACATGTTCCATATTCAAGACACAAAAATGATCTTGCAAAGATTGAAAATGAGATTGTTGCTGAAAATGGTTATGACAGCGCTGATTATTTTAATCGTTATGACGGTGAGAAAAGTTATTATATTATTCATGCAAAAAAAGGTGAAAAACAACAGTATGCTGTATTTGATGAAAAGAAAAGATTTATTAAATCATATAGCGGAGATGTTGTAGACCAGCAGGAATGTATTGATGCTTTTAAAGAGAAATATAAGCAAACCCCCGATGATGTTGAGATAGGCTATGAAAATGAAATATTTGTTTATAGCTTGTTGTATCGTGGTGAAGATTCATTGATTTATGCTTTTTATGGAATTGACAGTGGTGAATTTATAAAGGCTTATCGAATTGATAATAGTAGGTAGATTTATGTTAAAGGAATTAATAGAAAATAAATGTGTTGATATTAGTCGTTTGTTACTATTGAGAGCTAAAGAGTTAAATATTGATGATAATGAATGTCATATTTTATTGATTGTTTATACATTGAAAGATATTGGTATTAAAACTGTAACACCACAGATGATTCAGAATTATTCAGTGTTGTCAAATCAAGAGCTGGATAAGGTTTTAGCGTCGTTATTAAATAAAAAATTGATTTGTAATCGTTTGGGTTCTATTAGCTTAAATGAACTTGAAAAAAAATTATTATGTGAAAATAAGGAAATCGAAGAAAAAGCATCAGAAGTTGATTTGATCAGTATTTTTGAAGAACAGTTTGCAAGAGCATTATCACCAATCGAACTTAATATTATTAAAGATTGGAAGAATTGTAACTATAGTGATGAAATGATTGTTAAAGCTTTAAAAGAAGCTGTTAAAAGTCAAGTACTTAATTTTAGATATATTGAAGGAATACTTTCTAATTGGGCTAAAACAGGAGTAAAACAGCGTTATATTGAACAGGATGAACCAAAACGGACAGTTCCAATTAGTGAGTATAAATGGTGGGAAAATGAATAAAGAAAAAACAGGGCGAGTATTAGATTATTTTGATGAATTGTTTCCTGATGCATATTGTGAGCTGAATCATGAAACTGATTTTCAATTATTAGTAGCTGTGATGTTATCAGCACAGACAACAGATAAAAAGGTCAATCAATTAACAGAGACTTTGTTTAAAAAATATCCAACAGTAGAAGCAGTGAGTCAAGCCTCTTTATCACAGTTACAAGAGGACATAAAGACGATAGGTTTGTATCGTAATAAAGCTAAAAATCTTTTAGCGATGGCAAATGTATTGATAGAACAGTACGATGGTAAAGTACCAAGTGGTCAGAAACAATTAGAGAGTTTGCCAGGAGTAGGACGTAAAACAGCTAATGTAGTTCGTTCAGTAGCTTTTGATATCCCGGCATTTGCGGTTGATACACATGTTGAAAGAATTGCTAAAAGATTAGGTTTTGCTAAAAAAGATGATAGTGTTTTAGCGGTCGAAAAGAAATTATGCCGTTCAATCGAACGCTCACGCTGGAATAAATCGCATCACCAGTTTATTTTTTTTGGACGCTATTTTTGTAAGGCAACAAATCCTAACTGTAAAGAGTGTAAATTAAATGATATGTGTAAGGATCCAATCAAAAAGAAATATTTAGATAAGTAATCTTTTATCGTGGGCTTTTGATTTTGCAATGATAAATAAAAGAAGTTGTTTTAAATCAGGTTTTTATTCGATAATGGGTAATTAAAAATAAGAGATTTCAAAAAATGATTATATTTAATAATTATTTAAGAAATCTCTTTTTAATGTTTACCCTAAAGTAAGAAAGAACTTTAAATCCAGCTTCTTTTTTAT
>BAHP02000057.1 GCA_000508865.1 Clostridiales bacterium VE202-01 | reverse complement strand
TTACTTTGTGCTCTTTCAATCTTACCTAAATAATTAGGTGTAATGTCAGCTTTGTAAGCTAGTTCTTCAATTGTTAGATTTTGTTTTAATCTTTCTTTTCTAATATTATTTCCAAGTTTAGTATAGTCCATTTAATCATCTCCAAATTATATACATAATACCTAGAAAATTATTAAATATAAAGTTACTATAAATTAATAGTTAGTTAAGGAATTTATAATTGAGTATCATATGAAAATAGATGTTACAATATCAAATAAAATTGTTTACTGCCTTAAAAATATATAGTAGCAAATGTTAATTTAGTAGATTAAATAATTAAATATTTGTTTCATGAAAGATAAGCGTTTTATGTGATAGTAGGTTTGCGAACGAATAAGAACATCATTTGAGAAAACTGTAAATGTAAAAAGTAGACTAATGATAGTGATAGATTTGTGATCAATCTATAACTTTATCAATGACATGAACATACTAGAATCTCCTAGTATATTTTTTCAAATAAAAAAATCGATTTTTAATCGACTTCTTTACAAGATTCTCTTTCAATTAAAACACAAGGTAAAGTTATTTGCACTGGTGTAGGTGAAGAATATTTACTTAAAAGATTATATACAATGTTAGCGCCATATTCTCCCATTAAATCAGCTGGTGCAAAAACTGTAGTTAAAGGTGGTGTTGTAAAGCTGGCAGCTTTAATATCATCAAAACCAATTAATGAAATATCTTCAGGAACTCTAATGTTGCGTTCTTGTAAAGCTCTTAAGGCACCAATTGCAATGGGATCACTGGCACAAAATATTGCAGTTGGTAAATCACCTTGATTAATCATATCGATCATCATCGTATAACCAGACTCATTAGAAAATTCTCCTTCCAATAGATATGGTTCGTAAATGATGTTGTTTTGATTACAAAAATCAATGAATACTTCTTTGCGATTATCATGATATAAGACACTGTCATCTATATATTCTTTTCCACCCAAAAAACCTATTTTCTTATGATTTAAAGCTTTTAAATATTTTAAAGCATCGGTTACCGCTTTATTAAAATCTAAAGTAATTGTACTGTCTTCATGATTTGGACTTATCATATCCAAAAAAATAATTTTGTTTGAAATTTTTTTAAATTGAACGATTTCACGATCATTAAACTTACCAATACAAATTAAACCGTTAACATTTTTTAGAGCTTCAAGATAATTTTGATCAGATCTAAAAGTACGGATTACACTAATTTGATTTTGTAAACAAAAATTTTCAATTCCTTGTCTGATTTGTAAATAATATGGATCATCAATTTCTTGTTGCAATGAATACCATTGAACAATTCCCAAGGTAAAATCATTTTTAGTAGCTTTTCTTTTTTTTGTATAATTTAATTCTTTGGCCGCATTAAAAACAGCGCGTCTTGTTTCCTCAGGAACTGATAATGTTTTATCGTTGTTAAGAATTCGTGAAACAGTAGCACTAGAAACATTTGCAAGATTGGCAATATCTTTAATTGTAGCCATGCTTTTCCTCCTTATCTATTTTGTAATATTATACCCTATTTTTTGTTAATATAAAAGTTCCAGTAGAGAAATTATTTTTATAATATATGGCAATTTAGGATATCTAGTATGTAAATTTTATCATCGTTGCAGCAATAGCTATAATGATTATTTATTATAGTTATATTATAATTACTAAGTAAAATTTAGTCAACTAATAGGTAAAAATTTACTTATATTTTAGTGAAAATAATTGACAATTTACTATATAAACGATAAAATAAAACTGTCTATAAGAGAGGAGAAAATATATGAATCATGAAATAAATCAATTGATCCAGTTTGCTTTGGATAAAGGAATGATAACAGAAGATGAATGTGATTATTCA
This sequence comes from Clostridiales bacterium VE202-01, assembly GCA_000508865.1. Taxonomy (GTDB): domain Bacteria; phylum Bacillota_I; class Bacilli_A; order Erysipelotrichales; family Coprobacillaceae; genus Thomasclavelia. Next base: position 7,895 of record BAHP02000057.1, on the reverse strand, counting down.
GTAAATTTATTGTTGGATTTATTAAAGGAAGATAATTTTGAGTATGAAGGAATCAACGAACATTTTCCATTAGCTACGCCAATTTTAGAAAAATTATTGGATAAAGCAGTAGTAAAAGGATTAATTGAAAATGATGTTACAAGTCGAGATTTATTTGATACTAAAATAATGAACTGTATCATGCCACGACCTCATACAGTCATTGAAACATTTAAACAAAAATATAAAATCAATCCGCAATTAGCTACTGATTATTATTATCGACTATCAATTGCCTCAAACTATATCAGAAAAAGTAGAACAGATAAAAATATTCGCTGGAAAAAATATATTAAATATGGAAATATTGAAATCTCAATTAATTTATCTAAGCCGGAAAAAGACCCTAAAGAAATCGCAAAAGCTAAATTAGTTAAATCAAGTGGTTATCCTAAGTGTTTACTATGTAAAGAGAATGTTGGATTTAAAGGAGATTTAAATCGTGCGGCTAGACAAACGCATCGAATCATTCCCTTAAAATTAGAAACTGGGAATTATTATTTACAATATTCACCATACGTATATTATGATGAACACTGTATAGTTTTTAATGAAGAACATAAACCGATGGTAATCAATGAAAATACTTTTAAGAATTTATTTTCATTTTTAGATATTTTCCCTCATTATATGATTGGTTCAAATGCGGATTTACCAATTGTCGGAGGATCTATTTTATCTCATGATCATTATCAAGGAGGTAAATACGAATTCCCGATTCAAAATGCTGAAGTATTGAAAACATTAAAGTGTGATAAATTTCCACATACGATTATTGAGATCGTAAAATGGCCTTTATCAACAATTAGACTAACTTCAGAAAACAAAGAAGAATTGATTCAATTATCAAATGATATTTTAAATTACTGGCGTGAATATAGTGAACCGATCTTAGATATTATTGCTTATAGTGATGATATCCCACATAATACGATCACTCCGATCGCAAGGATGAAAGGTGATAAATACCAAATTGATTTAGTATTAAGAAATAATCGTACTAGTGAAAAATATCCTGATGGTATTTTTCATCCGCATCAAGAATCTCATCATATTAAAAAAGAAAATATCGGTTTGATAGAAGTAATGGGGTTAGCTATTTTACCAGCACGATTAAAAGATGAATTAAAATTATTAGGTGATTGTTTACTCAACAAAGCGAATATTAATGATTATCCAGAATTAGAAAAGCACTACGACTGGTACCAAGATTTAATTAATAACTATGATTTTAGTGAAGAAAATGTTGAAGAAATCTTAAAAGAGGCAGTAACAAGCAAGTTTGTCACGGTTTTAGAGGATGCGGGGGTATTTAAAATGGATGATCAAGGAATTGATGGTTTAACTAATTTTGTTAATTTAGTATTGGAAGGAGAATAAGATGATTCAAGTAATAAAAAAAATTGACGAGCAAATTGATTTGATAGAAATGAAAAATGATGAATTAACAGTGGTCGTTTCTAATTATGGCTGTACGATCATAAAAGTATTAATGAAAGATATAGATGGCAATATTGATGATGTTGTCTTAGGGTATGATGATTTTAGTGATTATCAGACTAAAGATGCGTATTTAGGGGCTTTAGTAGGAAGAACTGCTAATCGTATTGGTAAAGGTAAGTTTACTTTAAATGATAAAACATATACATTACCAATTAATAATGGTCCAAATTCTTTACATGGAGGAATCAAAGGTTTTTCTTATCAAGTTTTTGACTATAAATTTGAAGGAGATAGTATTGAATTCAGTTATTTATCTAAAGATGGTGAAGAAGGATATCCTGGTAATTTAAATTTTAAAGCAATTTATACTTTGGATAAAAATACTTTAATAATTAGATATCTAGCTACTAGTGATGAAGATACGATTATCAATATTACTAATCACTCATATTTTAATTTATCTGGTGCTAAAGAAGATATCTATGATCATCAATTATTAGTTCATAGTGATAAATATGCATGTATCGATCCTGATGGTTTGCCAACTGGTGAATTTGCTAAAGTAAAAGGAACACCATTTGATTTTAATACAATGACTAGAATTGGTGATGTTATCGATAGTGATGATGAACAGATCAGATTAGGAGCTGGATTTGATCATCCGTTCATTTTTAATCAAGATAAAAATCAAGCTGAATTATATCATCCAGCAACAGGTCGAAAATTGACTGTAAATACAACTCTTCCTGGAGCACAAATATATACAGCTAATTATTTAGATGGTCGAATTGGTAAATATGGTATTAGTTATCCACGGCGCTATGCAGTATGTATTGAAACACAGAATTTACCAGATGCAATAAATATTGAAAAAGAACCAACAACAATTTTAAAGAAAGGTGAAACATATGATGAAACTACATCATATAAATTTGAGGTGATTGAATAATGATTAAAGCAACAATTGTAAAAGAAGATTTAAAAAATAATAAATATAACGATTTATTAAATGACATTTATGTTGATGAAAGTTTATTAGATTATCATCAAGCTCGTTATATCAAAGCAATCGAAAAATATATTGATCTATATGGAGACAAAGAAATAGAAATTTATAGCGCTCCTGGACGCAGTGAGGTTGGTGGAAATCATACTGATCACCAGCATGGATGTGTTTTGGCGGCAGCGGTCAATCTTGATGCGATTGCTGTAGTGGGAAAGGTAGAAAATACGATTAAAGTGCTATCAGATGATTTTGATATCGCACCAATTGATTTAAATGATTTAGAAAAAAAGGAAAGTGAAGTAGGGACATCAGAAGCCTTGATCAGAGGGGTATGTGCGCGTTTAAAAGAATTAGGATATGAAGTAGGGGGATTTAATGCATTTATTACTAGTGATGTTTTAATGGGAGCTGGATTATCATCATCAGCGGCATTTGAAACGATCATAGGAACGATTATTTCTGGATTATATAATGATATGAAAATTGATCCAGTATTGATTGCTCAAGTAGGGCAGTATGCTGAAAATGTTTATTTTAATAAACCATGCGGTCTCATGGATCAATGTGCCAGCTCGGTTGGAAGTTTGATCAATATTGATTTTAAAGATGTTGAAAAACCGGTTGTTGTTAAAGTTGATGTTGATTTTTCTAAGTTTGGACATAGTTTATGTATCGTAGATACAAAAGGTTCTCATGCTGATTTGACAGATGAATATGCAGCAATCCCTAGTGAAATGAAAAAAGTGGCTAATTATTTTGGTAAAGAATTTTTACGTGAAGTTGATGAAGAAGCATTTTTTAATGATATTGCGGGAGCAAGAGCTGCTTGTCAAGATCGCGCAGTGTTAAGGGCGATTCATCTATTTGCAGAAAATAAAAGGGTTGCAAAACAAGTTGAAGCATTAAATACAGGAGATTTTGAAGAATTTAAAAAATTGGTCAAAGCTTCTGGTGACAGCTCTTATAAGTTTTTACAAAATGTTTATGCAAACTGTGATGTGCAAAATCAAAGTGTTTCTATTGGTTTAGCGATGTCAGAAAAAATTATCGGTGATAATGGTGTTTGTCGAGTTCATGGCGGTGGATTTGCGGGAACGATTCAGGCGTTTGTTAAAGATGAATTTGTACCTGTTTATAAAGAGAAAATTGAAAAAGTTTTTGGTAAAGATTCATGCCATGTATTAAAAGTACGCAAATATGGTGGAATGAAAGTATTATAGGAGCATGATAGCTCCTTTTACTTTTGAGCAGGCTGATTTTGTTAAAAAGTCTCGCAAGTAAACTTTCAATCAGCTATAATATTTGTATGAAGAGAAAAAAGGATGGTAATGATAATATGTTAAAAAATGAAAAAATGAGTAAAACAAAAATTGTTTGTACAATTGGACCGGCATCTGATAATAAAGAGATGTTAACTAAGTTAGTTAAAGCTGGAATGAATGTAATGAGACTTAATTTTTCTCATGGTAGTCATGATGAACATTTAAATAAAATTAAATTACTTGATGAAATCAATAAAGAATTAAATACTTCTGTAGCAATTTTACTAGATACGAAAGGACCGGAAATTAGAACAGGGGATTTTGAAGGGGGAAAAGCGGAATTTAAAAAAGGTCAAGTTGTTACTATTTGTCAAGAAGATATTGAAGGTACAAGTGAGCGATTTACAATTACGTATAAAGAATTGTATCGAGATGTTAAACCTGGGGGATTTATTTTAGTAAATGATGGCCAAGTTGAATTATTAGTTGATCATGTTGAAGGAACCGATATTGTTTGTGTGTGCGCAAATAATGGAATTGTGAAAAATAAACGTGGTATTAATGTTCCAGGAATTAAATTAGGATTTGATTATTTATCAGCCAAAGATATTGATGATTTAACTTTTGGATGTGGACAGCCATTTAATTATGTTGCTGCTTCTTTTGTAAGAAGAGCCCAGGATGTATTTGATGTAAAAAAGTTATTAATTGAAAATGGGCGGTCTGATATTCAAATAATTGCTAAAATTGAAAATAGTGAGGGCGTAGAAAATATTGATGAAATCTTGAAAGTAGCTGATGGAATCATGGTGCTCGTGGTGATCTAGGTGTAGAAGTGCCTGCTGAAGATGTTCCATTGATTCAAAAAGAAATTATTAGCAAATGTAAAGATAAAGGAAAATTAGTTATTACAGCAACACAAATGTTGGAAGTATGCAGCAAAATCCACGTCCTACTCGAGCTGAAGTAAGTGATGTTGCTAATGCGATTTTTGATGGAACTGATGCAATTATGTTATCCGGAGAATCAGCATCAGGTTTATATCCTCAAGAAGCAGTTATGACAATGAGCCGGATTGCTTTAAAGACAGAAGAAAGTTTAGATTATGATGCTTTACATCGTCAAGCTATTTTAACAGCGCCTCAAGATACATCTGAAGCAATTTGTATGTCTGTTGCAGAAATTGCCTCAAAATTTCAAGTAGCGGCAATCATTGCATTTACTGAAAGTGGCTTTACAGCTCGAAAAATGTCACGATATCGTCCCGAAGCCCGAATTATTGCAGCTACACCAATGGTGGAAACAACGAGAGCATTAGCAATCAATTGGGGGGTTAAACCCGTTATCTGTAAATTTATGTCGACACGTTCAGTTATGATGGACTATGCTGAACTCATTGCTCGAGAAAATGGTGTTGAATCAGGTGAACTGATTCTTGTTACGGGAGGAACACCAGGACTTATGGGAGATACTAGCTATTTAGAATTAGTACGAATAAAATAATAACCAAAAAGACATCCTTGAAGATGTCTTTTATTATTGGTGTTTTATTTAAACTGCCTATAACAATATTATTAATTGGAATAAGATATAGTAAAGAGAGGTGTTATAATGGATCCGTTTCAAAATGAAATTTTCATAGAAAAGGAGCCTTATGGTTTAATTAATCCGCCATTTTGGTTCTGGTGGCTGTTTACTCCACCGCCACCACCACCAAGACCACCGTGGCAACCTGGTCCATGGCAACCTGGTCCATGGCATCCGGGATTTCCGCCACCACCCGGTCCAAGGCCACCACGTCCACCAAGACCATGGTAATAGGTACTTTATAAGTACCTATTTTTTAATTGTTAATAGTTTTACTGTTTTTTAACTGCTTCAACAATTAAAGATGTAGCTCCGTCAATACCAAACCAGTCTGTATCAATACAAAGATCATAACCAGCTGCATCACCCCAGCGTTTTTCTGAACGCTGGTTATAATATAATGACCGTTCTTTATCTACTTTAGATATTTTTTTCTTTGCATCTGATTTGGTCAATGAATCTCTTTTCATAATACGTTTAATACGATTTTCTTTACTAGAAGTAATAAATACTCTAAATATTTTATGCTTTCCTGCAAGAACTTGATCAGCAGAACGCCCCACAATGATACAAGGACCATTTGTAGCTACTGTTTCAATTATTTCTCTTTGGGCTTTTAAAGCTTGACTGGCAATTAACTCATAACCATTACTCATAAAACCAACAGAACAATATAACATGCTGCTATCAATAGGTTTTTCATCGATACTTTGTAAAAATTTATGGCTTAAGCCACTATTTTGAGCAGTTTTTTCAAGTAGTTTTGAATCGTAATAAGGAATATTTAACTGTTTGGCAACTTTTTTACCAATACTTCTTCCACCAGCTCCATAAAAGCGACCGATCGTAATGATGTAATCTGTTAATGGTGTTTCATTAGTTGTACTTTCAATATGTGCATTTTTTGTTTCTGACATATCTATTAACTGGTCTAAAGTCTTATTAGTATTAATGATTACTACTATTGATGCAATAGCAGTTAAAACATCTGCAATAGGCATAAAGAATAACACACCATCTAATTGCATAAAAAGCGGTAATATTAGTGGTAGACCAACACCAAAAATGATTTCACGGATCATTGAAAGGATAGTTGATTGTTTTGCTTTACCAAGCGATTGCAAAAAGATAAAAGTTCCTTTATTTAAGCAGGAAAGTGGTAATAAACAAAGAAAGATACGAATTGTTTTTACAGCAAAATCAGTATAATAAATACTTTCATTTTTAGCCCCAAAAATATTAATAAACTGGTGTGGGAATAATACAAAAAGGGCAGAAGCTATCAAGCCAACAATAAATTCTGTGATAAGTAATAATTTCATTAGACTTTTAACACGATCATTTCGTTTAGCCCCAACATTATATCCCGCAATTGGAATACATCCAGCTGCTAAGCCAACTGCAATTGAAATTACGATCTGGAAGAATTTCATAACAATTCCAACAACTGCTGTGGGAATCTGGGCATATTGGGCTTGTTTAAAAATTGGATCTAGAGCGCCGTATTTTGCTACCATATTTAATACCGCAGCCATAGAAAGAACGATAGAAATTTGTGATAAAAAGCTTGTAATACCAAGAGGCAGAATTTTTTTCATAAGTGAAGCTCGAAATTTAAAACTATCAGGACTCATTTTAATAGACTGCATGCGAGCTAGATAAATAGCTGAGACGATAGCTGATACAATTTGTCCCAAAATTGTAGCCACTGCAGCTCCCATCATCCCCCAACTTAAGACATAAATGCAAATTGGTTTAGTATTGCTCCAATTAAAAGTGTTCCCATAGCAAAACTTGGACTACCGCTTGAACGAATGATTGGATTCATTGCCTGGCCAAACATATAGAACGGGATACCAAGAGTGATCCAGAAAAAATATTCTTTAGAAAGCCGGTATGTCTCATCATTAACTAATGCTCCAAACGCAGTTAGAATTGGTGTTTGAAAAAGCAGATAAATTATCATCAAAATAATACCTGCAACAATAACTGTAATAATAGAACTGCCAATACCTCGATGAGCATTTTGATTTTCTTTAGCTCCAAGACTAATACTAACAAAAGTACAGCAGCCATCACCGATCATCATTGCAATCGAAAGAGCGACTACTGTAAGCGGAAATACTACCGTATTAGCAGCATTTCCATAAGAACCAAGATAGCTCGCATTAGCAATGAAAATCTGGTCAACAATATTGTAAAGAGCGGCAACTAATAAAGAAATTACACAAGGAATTGCATATTTTTTCATTAGTTTGCCAAGACTTTCTTTTTCAAGAAAATCATTTGTTTGTGTTTGTTCCATAATAAAATTACCTCCATTTTATATTTATCAAACAATAAAAAGATGCAAGTCTATAACTTGCATCAAAAATAAAAAAGATACAAGCATAGACTGTTTCGTAACAGCATATTTATAGCTTGTATCGTGCCAATTGCTAATATAATTATACCAAAAAAATAATTTTAAAGTCAAACATCTTTTGTTTAAAAAAATTGACAATATATACCATAAAATAATTATTAAAACTATTATATAGGTAACTAAAAAGAGATGG
>BAHP02000058.1 GCA_000508865.1 Clostridiales bacterium VE202-01 | reverse complement strand
TTTTTCACACTTAATCTTCTTTTCTTTTATGTCCAGATAAAATGGTAAACATGCTTAATAAGCCAAGTCCTGCAAATAAACAAATTAGGTTATTATCACCAGTATCTATTGCTGTTGTATCACTTGATTCTACTGGAATTACAACTTTACTTGTATCTACTGTATTAACTATTAATTCATCTATTTTCATACCTAAGACATTTGTTACATTATCTACTTCTTCTTGTGTTGCTTCTGGATCTTCTAATACTGCTTTTGCTTCATTTAAAGCATCTACTACTATTGCCCATGATTCAATACTATAGTTTGCCACATTTAAGCTATTTGCTTTATTGATCAATTCTTGTAATAAGTCTTTATTCGGTTTTAATCTTAAATCTAAGAAAGCTTTTACTAACTCTGTAAATACTTCATCAACTTCATCTTGCATTGCATTAACATCTGCTAATACAACATTTGCTTTATCTAATGCTGGTAACATATCAGACCATGTTGATTCAATGTATTTGCTTTCATCTAATCCATTGATTTGATCTACTTGTTTTTGTAATGCACTCTTATCACCTTTGTAGAATTCTAACATCTGCATTGCATTTGCTAGTCGATCAAAAGCATTATTTACTTCTTCTTGAGTAGCTTTTTCATTACTGTATACTGCTTTAGCATTTTCTAATGCTTCATTGAATTCAGTTACTACAGCTGGTACGACATTTTCTAAATCTGCAGCTTCTGCCATATCAATAGCTATAGCTAATGCTTTTTTATCTCTATCATTAGCAATTTTTACTAAACTATCTTTAGCATCTTGTAATAAATTAAAAACATTATCTACATCTGTTTGACTAGAATCACTATTATCTAAAATAATTTGTTTTGCATTTATTAATTGCTCATCAAAAATTTTCCATGATGTTTCTGTATATAATTTTTCATCAATTTTTACACATTCTTCTACTAATCTAACAAGTTCAGCGATATTACCTCTTAATGTTAATTTATCAGCAGTTTCATTTAATTTTGTATTAATTTCATCAATTATTTCTTGATTATAAGTATCTTTTTTACAAATAATCTGGGCTTTATCATATACTTCTTTAAATTCTATCCAGCTTGTAACTGTAGTATTATTTTCATCATAGCCTGCTTTTATTTTTTCTTTTACTAAATTTAAAGTATCTTTTAAATTTGAATTATCGCTTGTTTGATATACTTCAATTTCTGATATTCCTGGATATGGAGAACCAGCATCGGTAGAATATGAATTAATTGTTACTTTAACATCTTTAATTATTTGATCATTCATATTGATAATAAATGTATAACCATTTTTTGATCCAGTGGAATTTGTATAAACTTTTTCCCAATCACCATTTTCTTTTTGTACTAAAACATCGAATCCTAATTGTGTATTACGATAGCCATTTTCTTCAAAAGCAACTTTTATATAATTTATAGAATAACTTTTATCTAATGTTACTCCTCCAGATACTGGTAAATTAGTTCTTGAATTTGCAACCCAGCAATCTTCAAAATTACCATTATTTATCTTTTCTTTTGAATAAGAACTCATTAATTCATTATCTGCATATGGTGTTCCTAACAAAGCAACATTCGTATTATCTTCATGAATAAGATAATTTTTAGCTAATTCTAAATAGCCTTCTGCCTGATATATTTTATCATTTGTAGCAGTTTCAATATTTTCAAAGATATCTTTAGCTTGTTGATAATAATATTGATATTTAGCAAAATATTCAGATATATATTCATTTTTATCTTCATTTGCTAAATTATCTATATCATTTTTTAACTTACTGATGTCTACTAAATTATTAACTGCATTTTTTAATGTATCAATTGCATTTTTATAATCACTACTATTACTATTTACATCATTTATAATAATTTGGGCATTATCAATAGCTTTAAATAGAACATTATAACTTAATTTAGAATAATTATTTTCATCTAATGACATTGCTTCATCAACTAAATCATTTAACTGATTAATTAAATTACTTGCAAATGATATTTGAAGCTCATCAATGACTTTACCATCATTAACTAATTGAATTGTTGTTTTATCATTAACAATTGTATCGCCTGATAAAACATTTTCATCTTCAACACATTGTAATTCGCCACTTCCAGCATATAAAAATGATAACAATTCATCTACTGTAATTCCATCTTGAACCCCATTTATAATCTTATTTTCAATAAACATTGATGTTCCATCTATTAGCTGGATTCCTTTACTTGAATAAATTTTCATTTCACATAATGCTGGATAAATTCCACCATTAGTCTCAAAAGTAATTTTTACATCATTAACTAATTTAGCTTCATCTAATGGAATATTTATTGTATATGATTTATCTTCCTCATTATAACTTTGACCACTATAAATTTTTTCCCAGTCTGCATCATTATTTTTAGTTTCAATATAAAATTTCATTATATTATTTCCTAATACTGGACGTGTTTCAAAAATTAACTGTAATCCATAAATTGAATATTCTTGATTAAATTTAATTCCTGCACTTACTGGAGTTGCTGAAGTTTGAGCAATCCACATTGATCCAGCATTATTATCATTAATACGACTTGCAGCATAGCTTCCTAGAGTTGTATCTGCATAAGCAGTTCCTTCTAAAGCAATATTTTCATCCACGATTTTATCTTTTTGAGCTTGTCCAGTTAAATAACCATCACATATTTCTAAATATATTTCATTTAATCCTCGATATTCTTGATTACCATCAGCAGCTTTTACTGTCGTAGAATAATTAACATCATTAGTTACAACATCCCAACCAATGTTAAAATAGTCCTGATTACTTGATGGAGCAATAAAATTACCTGTTTGCATTGCATCTTCTAATCGATCTAACCATAATTTCCACATTTCATAACTATAATCTTGTTCTAAACCATTATATTGTCGATGTGCATATGTTTGTAATGTCTTAGAGCTCCAAATACTTACAATAGCTTTAGCATTAATTATCATCATATCCTTTGAATAATCATCATATGTACTACTATTTCGTGAATCACTATAAAAATTAGTAGCTTTTGATATCCATGTACCATATAACGAATCTTTTTCAAAACCTGCTATTTCATCTATAAGCAAAATACTATTTAATAACTTATCTTTATATTTTGTAAAGATTTCATAATTTTTACTATTATATGCCTCATTTATACGTTCAAAAAATTCTACTTGGCTATTGGCAACAGTCTGTCTTAAAATATCAACTACATCATAAACATAACATTCATTATCTTTAAATTTATCAAAATCTTTCATTAATAAATCAGTTGCTTTTTCAAATTTTGTAGGATCATATGTTAATTTATAATCTCCTATTACAATCTCTGGATTAAATGATGGACGCATATTAGTAATACAATTTACATTACCAGTATGATATTTTGCACTACCGTCTTCATTATTAGCACCATAAGCAGTAGATAATAAGATTTTCCATGCTTCCCAAGCATTTTGAGAATATTCGCCATAACGTCTAGTAATATATTCTTTTAACCATGCCTCAGTATCTTTAGCTTCACTTTCCCAAGCCATTTCCCAAAATAAATCATAATTGACTGGATTTAAAAGAGTTCCCTCTGGTGTGATTCCAATTCCTTTCATATGCTTTGATTCACTATTTGCTTTTGTAATCTGAGTTGCTAAATATTCTAATTCACCATGCATTCCTGTTCTTCCACCATAGTTATCCAACATACAAAATACCCATGATGTTCCACCAAACTCTTTACCATTCCAATTTGTAGTATTACTCCAATGAGGATTTTCTGTAGCATCTAAATCTAAAACAAGAACATGATCTTCTTTATTTTCACCAAAGCCTTCTAAAATTTCAGGATTAGGATTAGATAACCATGATTGAATTACCCATACAGCATTTTCATCATATTCCATCATTTGATCTAAAATATGCGCTGACATTTGCGGTTTACTTAGATCAGGAGGAATAATCCCACCTTCATGAGCTAAATCACCAGCATAAAAATTTGTAATTTGTCCATAAATATATTCTTGTGTATCATAAAATTTCTGAGCTAAATCATCATAGCCATCATAAGTCGTTTTTAATATTGGAGGACGTGTAAATCCTGACCAATCACCTTGTTCAACCATATATGGATCAATATCTTCATAACCATAATCTTCCATTAGCGTTTCATTAGCAATATCACCAAAATGTTCTGGCATTGCTCCCATAAAACCTTGTAAACAAGGCTTCATACCTAAAACAGCCATTTTACGTTGATTAGTTCTTGCCATTTCAACTGTATCAATAACCCATTCGTCACTAACTGGTCCGCCATAAGATTCTAAATTTCCCATTAACCACCAGGCTTTATAGGAATAACCACATACGAATGATTTTGCTTCTTCGATATCATAACCATAATTTTGTAAATACTCTATCCATAGTGCTTCAGTAGCAGTAGTATCCAAAATCAAATTAACCCCATTTAATGCAAAATAATCTAATTCTCTTTGCCATTCATCGTATCCCCAAAATAGCATTGTATAGGATAACGTACAATAATTATAAGCATAACGTATTTCATAAGGTGATTCTTTGTAGATAACTTCATTTAATACGGGAATAGTATCCGGCATTTTTACTTGTTTAGTTTGCTGTGAAATATGAACGTTACAATAATATTTCAAAAAATAATTTAATCCTGTAGTTAGGGATAAACCTTCATTACCTTTAATATGAATTTTTCCATCTAAAGAAGATAGTTCATAATAATCTTTGCCAGAATCATTTTCTGCTAATTCAAAAGTAAACCAATCATTATACTTTTCACCTAATATTCTTGTAATAACACCACTAACCTCTGCAAATACATCAGCATCATTAAAAGTATCAGCTATATTATATTTACCATTTTCATCACTAATAGCTTTAGTATCAACATGATAATTTTCTAATAGCCAGTCATCATACGATTCTATATTTAAATCTGTGCGTGTTTCAATTTTTTCAACATCACTTTTAATTCCATAAACTTTTATTTCTGAAATTTGTGAGTTTGCCCCTTCTCCATTTGAATTTGCTGTAACATTTACTCGTATAACACGATATGTATTATTACTATCAAGAATAAATTCATCACCATTTTCATTACTTTCTTTAAGTTCTGTTTTAGCAATTCGTTCAAAATGAACGCCATCTAAACTGCCATACAATGAATAAGCAAATTTAACATTACCTTGAGGCATATAAACCTTAATTTTTGATATATCATAATTTTCTAATAAATCAACATCTACATATTTAGGATAATCCTCACCAATCCATGAAGTCGATCTTTGTCCATCTACAACTAATGATGAAAAATTACTATTAGTAGTTGATCTAGTAGGTTTACCATATGCAATATTATCAGGATCATTAGGACCTACACCTGGCATATCAGGTACTTCATAGTCAGGATTTTCTATTCCATAAACCTCTAATTCATTTATATGCACACTAGTATTAGCTGAATTATACGTCATTTTAACTTTAACATATTTTGCAACTTTAGTTTCAAATAAATAAGTTTCCCCATTTTCTGTTTGTAAAGTATTATCGGTTTTTTCTCCTACTTTTTCATAATTAAAACCATCAACGCTTGTATAAACTTCATAATTATAATAACGGCTTCCATTATAATATGGGATAACTATTATTTTTGAAACATCAAAATACCCATCTAAATCAACTAATAATTCACTTGGATATAAACTACCGTCCCAATAAGTAGTCTTATCACCATCTACTGCTCGAGATGAATTTCCATTACTTGCAATAGTTAATTTATTTAAAGCTACGTTTGATAAACCATCGCTATTTTCAATAGCTTTAACATCAATAGCTAAATACCCGATAATCATTGTAATGACTATCAAACTTTTAACTATTTTTTTTAATATCTTCATATCTTTCCCTTCTATCGTTTTAAACTTTATATTTTTATCATAATTATATTTATAAAAAACTGAATTATTTAAATTTGTAAATACAAATAATACACCACCTTCTTCCTTATACACTTATAGCTATAACTATAATATTTAATTAAAATAATTCAGTTTAATTATAATTTTTATTTATTTAAACTATTTTATTATATTATAACACCAAATAATTAGTAAAATTTTATAATTATTAGTAAAATAATACTATTTTTTTAATTTATTTTTATCTATAAATAAAAAATAATTAACTCATATTACAATGGTTAATTGTGACATTCTTTGATAGTAATTTTTAGATTATGCACAGAAATACATATTTTATGCACATAATTTGTTCAGTGTGATTTTGAATGTGAATAAATGTGAAAAACTGGTAAAAATATTGTCAATATTATGTTTTACTTGTGAATATTTAGTGCATTATCATTTTTATCTACTAATTTCATCACAATTTTCACATTCACATCATTTATTATGCACAAATAAAGTTGTGAATAATGTGAATAAGTTAGAAAAACCTTAATAAATATAACAATTATTGTGAATAACTTTGTGAATAGAAATTTAGCCTCTTTTTTGTTCTTTAATTTTACAATTTATTTGCTTATAATTATGATGCGGAGGTGAAAATAATGCGTGATAATAGTAAAATTTGGCAATTATGTCTTGATACTCTTGAAAGACAAAATTTACCTGAAGAGCGAAAAATTGATAAAGTAATCATGGAATCTGTTTTTAGAAATGCTCAAATTGCTTCTATCAATAATAATAAGGTTACTATTACGACACCTTATTCTTTTAATGTAGAAACTATAAAGAATAATTTAAAAGATATTGAAGATATTCTTTCAGGTATGCTAGCATCACCAGTAACTGTAGAAATAATCGGTGAAGATGAATTTAAAAAATCGATCACTCAAGAAAAAAAAGAAACATTTAAAGACAATCTTAATCGAACTTTAACATTTGATAATTTCGTTGTCGGCGGATCCAATAGAATGGCACAAAATGCAGCTTTGCTTGTATCAACTAATCCAGGATCAAATTTTAATCCTTTATTCATTTATAGTAATCCTGGTCTAGGTAAGACTCATTTATTGAATGCAATTGGTAATTATGCTAAAGAGATAAATCCTGGTCTAAAAATCCGTTATATTACAAGTAAAGATTTTGTTGATGAAGTAATTGGCGCAATGAAAAGTAAAGATGGCGATGAAATCTATGCTAAATATAAGACATTAGATATTTTGTTAATTGATGATATTCAATTTCTCTTCAATAAAGAAAAAAGTAGCGAAATGTTCTTTCATATTTTTAATGAAATAATTAATAACAATAAACAAATTGTTATTACCAGTGATAAAATGCCTGAAGAACTCCAAGGTATTGAATCACGTTTAATAAGTCGTTTTAATTCTGGTTTAAGTTTTGGAATCGATCCACCGGAATTTGAGACGGCACGAGCTATTTTAGAAAAGAAAATTGAAAATCTTGATAACCCATCTCTAGTTATTCAAGATGATGTTGTTGATTTCATGGCCAATCATTATTGTAAAGACATTCGCAGTCTCGAAGGAGCGTTAAAACGTTTATTCTTTTGCAGTATTATGAACCATACAAATACTATCGATATGTCTTTTGCACTTGAATCTTTTAAGGATGATAAAGTAGTTAAGAATCCTAAAAGTGCTTTAACTAAGGAACTAATCTTAAAAACAACAGCAGAATTTTATTATTTAACGATAAGTCAATTAATCTCTAAAAATAAAACTAGAAAATTAACTACACCTAGAGAAATGTGCATGTATCTAATGCGTGAATTATTAGATATCACATTTGCAGAAATTGGTATGACATTTAGTAATCGTGATCACTCAACAGTTATGAAAGCTTGTGCCCGTGTAGAAACTAAAATAAAGAAAGATACTGATTACAAATTAGCTATAAATAAGTTAAAAGAAAAATTAAATGTAAATTAAACACATTACTGCCACAATTAAAACACATTGTTATGCACATAAAAAACACTGATTATATCAATACTTTTATAACTTATGCACATTATTCACAAGATAATAGTAATAATAAAATTTAAAAAAAATATATATAAATATTAAAAGGAGAAAAAATTTATGAATTTTAAAATAAAAAGACTTAAATTATTAAATGCTCTTTCTAAAGCTACTAAAGCTGTTTCTATTCGTAGTCCTTTACCTGTACTTACTGGAATTAAATTTGATCTACATGAAGATAGTTTAATTTTGACAGGAAGTGATTCTGATATTACGATTCAAACTAAGATTGAAAAAGATGATGATTTAATTATTTATCAAACAGGAGGAGTAGTTCTTAATTCACGTTATATTTTAGATATTGTTAGAAAAATAGATAGTGATGATATAACAATTCAAATAATCGATGGTGCTTTAACAAGAATTTCAGGTTCAAATTCAAAATTTGATTTAAATGGTACTGATGTTTTAGATTATCCACGAATAGATTTATCTAAAACAGGTACTAAAATACTTTTGAATTCATTAACTTTAAAAGATATTATTTCTCAAACTAAATTTGCAGCTAGTGATAAAGAACATAAGCCAATCTTAACGGGAATAAATTTTAAAGCTGCCAATAATCAATTAGAATGTACAGCTACTGATAGTTATCGTTTAGCTAAAAAAATTGTTAGTTTAGATGAAAGCGTAACATTTAATATTACTATTCCTCAGAAATCTTTAGATGAAATATCAAAAATAATTGAAAAAGATGAACTAATTGAAATGTACGTATCTGACCGCAAAGTACTATATGTTTTTGATAATAATATTATTCAAACTAGATTGATCGATGGCAGCTTTCCTGATACGAATCGTTTAATTCCTAATAGTTTTGATTATGAATTAGATTTAGATACTCATTACTTATTGAATGCTATTGATCGTGTTTCATTACTTACAAATGAGCAAAATAATATCATTAAATTAGATATGGATCCTGATAAAATAGTTTTATCTTCTTATATGCAAGAAATTGGTTCTGTTGAAGAAATATTAGATAAAGCTTTTTATAAAGGGGAACCTTTAAGTATCTCATTTAGTTCAAAATATGCAAATGATGCGATTAAAGCTTTTAATGATCCTAAAATAAAGATATTGTTTACTGGAGAAATGAAACCTTTTATTATTAAAGATTATGAAAAAGATGATGTTATTCAACTGGTTTTACCTGTAAGAACTTTCTAAAGCTACATACTGTAGCTTTTTTTCGTGAAAGTGTTTTTTTACTGGGCATATTAATTATACGTGGATAAATTTTAAATATGAGCAAAATTTAGTTAAAAATAACTTTTTTTACTTTTTATTAAAAAAAGCGTTAAAATGCTTATTTTTTTGAATTTTAATATATTTTATGTTATAATGTTGCTAGAATTTTATAAAAAAAGAGGGTAATTATGAAAATAATTCAAATAAGAGATGAATATATAACTTTGGGACAATTTTTAAAATTTTCAGGATGTGTATCAAGTGGTATTGATGCAAAAATTGTTATTAAAGATGGATTAGTTTTAGTTAATGGTGAAATAGAGACTAGAAGAGGTAAGAAATTACGAACTGATGATACAATTGAATTTGATGGAGAAACATTTGTTATTGGTTAATGATAATTAAATCGTTATGTTTAACTAATTTTCGCAATTATAAGCAATTTGTTATTGATTTTAATCAGGATATTAATATTTTAATTGGCAGTAATGGACAGGGAAAGACTAATTTAATAGAGGCTATTTATTTACTTTCTGTAGGTAAGTCATTTAAAACACATATTAATAAGCAGATGATTATGTTTGATTGTGATTTTGCGAAAGTTAAAGGTGAGATCATTTCTAATAACAAGAAACGTAATTTAGAAATAGTTTTAGGAAATGATTTTAAAAGAGCTAAAATAGATGACCAGGATATTTATAAGATAAGTGAATATGTTGGTCTTTTAAATGTCGTAGTTTTTACTCCTGATGATCTTTATTTAATTAAAGGTAGTCCTAGTAATCGTCGTCGGTTTATTGATTTAGAGATTTCTAAAATATCACCGATCTATGTCTTTAATTTAAGTAAGTATAATGGATTGCTTAAAGAAAGAAATAAGTATTTGAAAGTTTTAAATCAAAGAAATCAAGATTGTGATGAATATCTTGAAGTTCTTGATGAGCAATTAGCTAAGTTACAAGTTGAGTTAATTAAAAAGCGTCTTGATTTTATTAAAAAATTAGATAATAAAGTTAATTTAATTTATCAAAAAATTGCTAAAAGGGAAAGTGAAAAAATAAGACTACGGTATAGTTGTTTTATTAAAGAAAAATTAACATATGAAAATATTTTATCTCTTTATAAAAAAAATCACCATCGTGATGTCCAGTATATGAAAAGTCATTTAGGAATACATAAAGATGATTTAAAAATATATATGAATGAAAATCTTGCTGATCTTTTTGCTTCGCAGGGTCAGCAAAGAACAATTGTTTTGAGTTTAAAAATTGCTTTGATTGATTTAATTAAAGATGAAATTGGTGAGTATCCAATTTTATTATTAGATGATGTTTTATCAGAATTAGATCAAACAAGGAAAAATATGTTATTAGATATTTTGAATCAAAAAATTCAAACTTTTATTACAACTACTTCTATAGATGGTATCAACCATCAAATTGTAGAAAAAGCTAAGAAAATTTATATTGAAAGTGGCAAGGAGGCTACATGATGTCAGAAGAAAAAGTAGAACATAGTTACGATGAATCCGATATTCAGGTTTTAGAAGGGCTCGAGGCAGTTCGTAAAAGACCAGGAATGTATATTGGGACAACTTCAATTAGAGGATTACACCATTTGGTTTGGGAAATCGTTGATAATTCAATTGATGAAGCCTTAGCTGGCTATGCAAGTCATATTAGAGTAATTTTAAAAGATGATGATGTTGTTCAGGTTATTGATGATGGACGAGGAATGCCAACCGGAACTCACGCTAAAACAGGAATTTCAACTGTTGAGACAATTTTTACTGTACTACATGCTGGAGGAAAATTTGGTGGCGGTGGTTATAAAGTGTCTGGAGGACTTCATGGAGTTGGTGCATCAGTTGTAAATGCTTTATCACAATGGCTTGAAGTTAAGGTCTATCGTGATGGACATATTTATTTTCAGCGCTTTGAAAATGGTGGTAAACCAGTAGATGAATTAAAAATTATTGGTGAGTCTGAAATTACCGGAACAGTAGTAACTTTTAAGGCTGATAAATTAATTTTTAAAGAAGGCACAGTTTATGATTATGATACATTAAGACAAAGAATTAGAGAATTAGCCTTTTTAAATAAAGGATTACGCTTATCATTAGAAGATAATCGTAATGGAGCTGATCATAAACATGAATACTACTTTGAAGGTGGAATCAAAGAATATGTCGCTTATATTAATAAGAATAAAACCCCAATTCATGAAGAAGTTATTTATGTTGAAGATGTTCAGCAGGATATTACAATTGAAGTAGCAATGCAATATAATGATGGCTATCAATCAAATATTTATTCATTTTGTAATAATATTAATACTCATGAAGGGGGAACTCATGAAGAAGGATTTCGCTTAGCTTTAACAAGAGTTATTAATAATTATGCAAAAAATAAAGGTGTCTTAAAAAAAGATGAAGAAGCTTTATCAGGTGATGATGTTCGTGAAGGTTTAACAGCAATTATTTCTGTTAAACATCCTGATCCTCAGTATGAAGGACAAACAAAAACAAAATTAGGGAATGCTGAGGTTCGAAAAATTTCAAGTAATATTATTAGTGCTTCATTAGATAAATTTTTATTAGAAAATCCAGATACCGCAAAAATAATTATTGATAAAGCAATCGTTGCATCTAGAGCAAGATTAGCAGCTAAAAAAGCGAGGGAGATGACAAGAAGAAAAAATGTTCTTGAAGTTTCTAATTTGCCTGGGAAATTAGCAGATTGTTCAAGTAAAGATGCTAGTGAATGTGAGATTTTTATCGTCGAAGGGGATTCTGCCGGAGGAAGTGCAAAGATGGGTCGAGATCGACGGATTCAAGCAATTTTGCCATTGCGTGGTAAAATTTTAAATGTTGAAAAATCTAGGCTTGAAAAAATCTTAGGAAATGCAGAAATTAGATCAATGATTACAGCATTTGGTACGGGAATTGGCGAAGAATTCAATTTGGACAAATTAAGATATCATAAAATAGTTATCATGACCGACGCCGATGTTGATGGTGGTCATATTAGGATTTTAATGTTAACGTTCTTATATCGTTATTTAAAACCATTGATTGAAAATGGTTTTGTTTACGCAGCCCAACCGCCACTTTATTTATTAAAACATGGTAAAGATGAACATTATTGTTATAGCGATGAAGAATTAGAGGATTTAAAAACAAAAATAGGTGATGGGGCAAAATATAGTATTCAACGTTACAAAGGTCTTGGAGAAATGAATGCAGAACAACTTTGGGAAACTACTATGGATCCTGAAAAGCGAATTTTAAATCAAATTGATTTAGATGAAGCAATGGAAGCGGATATGATCTTTGATATGTTAATGGGTGAAAAAGTAGAACCTAGACGTGAATTTATTCAAGAAAATGCTAAATATGTTACTGATCTAGATATTTAATAAAGGAGATAAATGATGGAAGAACGCGGGATTAGAAAAGTAAAATTAACATCGGAAATGAAAAACTCTTTTATGCAATATGCAATGTCAGTAATTGTATCAAGAGCTTTACCGGATGTTCGTGATGGATTAAAACCAGTTCAGCGACGAATAATTTATGGAATGAGTGATCTAGGATGTACACCTGGAACACCTTATAAAAAATCTGCTCGTATTGTCGGAGAAGTAATGGGGAAATATCATCCTCATGGAGATTCTTCTATTTACGAAGCATTAGTTAGAATGGCTCAAGATTTTTCATATCGTTATATGCTTGTTGACGGTCATGGAAATTTTGGTTCTATCGATGGTGATGGGGCAGCAGCGCAACGTTATACTGAAGCTAGAATGTCGAAGATATCTAGCGAATTAGTACGTGATTTAAAAGAAGATACAATTGATTTTGTTCCTAATTATGATGGAGAAGAACAAGAACCAGCTGTACTGCCAGCGCGTATACCTAATTTATTAATTAATGGATCAACGGGAATTGCAGTAGGAATGGCAACTAATATTCCTCCTCATAATTTATCTGAGGTTATCGATGCAATCTTGGTAGTAGCTAAGAATCCCGATATTACAATTGTAGAATTAATGGAAAATTATATTCAAGGACCTGATTTTCCTACCGGTGGATATATTTTAGGAAAAAGTGCTATAAAAAAAGCTTATGAAACTGGTAATGGTTTAATTGTGATGCGAGCTAAAACAGAAATTGAAGATAAAGGGAGTAAGAAAGTAATTGTTGTTACTGAGATTCCTTATATGGTAAATAAAGCTCGGATGATTGAAAAGATGTCACAATTGGTTCGAGAAAAGAAAATAGAAGGTATTACAGAAATTCGTGATGAATCAAATCGTGATGGAATTCGTGTAGTTATTGAATTGCGTCGTGATATTCAACCAGAAGTTATTTTAAATCAACTTTATAAATTAACATCTTTGCAAACAACTTTTGGTGCTAATTGTATAGCTTTAGTAAATAATGAACCAAAAACATTAAATTTAAAAGAAATGATTACTTTATATCTTGAACATCAAGAAGAAGTAATCAGGAGAAGAACAAAGTTTAGATTAGCTAAAGCTGAAGATCGAGCTCATATCTTAGAAGGATTGAAAAGGGCTTTAGATCAAATCGATGCAATCATTGATTTGATTAGGTCAAGTCGTACTACTGAAATTATTCAAACAAGATTAATGGAAGAATTTAATATGTCTGATAAACAGGCTAAAGCAATTAGGGAAATGCAGTTACAGCGTCTAGCTGGTTTAGAAAGACAAAAGATTGAAGATGATTTGAATAAATTGTTAGAAATTATTGCTGATTTAAAGGATATTCTTGAAAATAGGGAGCGTTTATTATCAATTATCCATGATGAATTAGAAGAAATAAAAGATAAATATGGAGATAAAAGACGTACTGAAATTATTCAAGGAACTTTTGATTTGGAAGATGAAGATTTGATTCCTGTAGAAGATGTAATTATTTCACTTACAAATAATGGTTATGTCAAGAGAATGCCAGTAGATACATATAAGAGTCAAAATCGTGGTGGTCGAGGAATTAAAGGCATGTCAACAAATAGTGATGATATTGTTACTTCATTAATCAACATGTCGACTCATGATGATCTTTTGTTCTTTACTAATTTTGGTAAAGTTTATCGTTTAAAAGGTTATAACATACCTGAATTTGGTCGAGCAGCAAAAGGTTTGCCAGTAGTAAATTTGCTGAACTTAGATAAAGGTGAAAGCATTAAATCTATGATCAGTATCAATCGTAAAGATATTCAAGAAAATAGTGATCGTTATTTATTCTTTGCAACTAAAAATGGACTAGTAAAAAGAGTACCAATAAATGAATTTGAAAGAATTCGTCAATCTGGTAAGATTGCAATTAACTTAAAAGAAGATGATCAATTGGTTCAGGTTAAATTAACGAGTGGAAATGATCAAATTTTAGTTGCTGCATCAAATGGAAAATTAGTGCGTTTTGAAGAAACTAATGTTCGACCAATGGGACGTAGTGCCAGTGGTGTAAAGGGTATTAATGTTGATGGTAGTGAAGTTATTGGAATGACAACTGATAAGGAAGGAAAATTTATTATGGTTGTCACAGAACGCGGTTATGGTAAGATGTCACCGTTAGAGGAATATCGTTTATCTAATCGTGGTGGAAAAGGTGTTAAAACCATCAATGCTACTGAACGTAATGGTCAAATCGTTGCTTTGCGGGCTGTTAATGGTGATGAAGATTTATTAATTATTACTGATGATGGAATTATGATTCGTCTACCAATGGAACAAGTAAAAACTGCTGGTCGAGCTACTCAAGGGGTAAGATTGATCAAAGTTAATCCAGAAAATAAAGTTTCGTCAGTAGAAGTTGTTGAAAAAGCTACAGATGATAAATAGTTGTAAAAAAGGAATGTAATTGAATAGATAAATCTATCTATTTATATTTACAATCCTTTTTAATTAAAAATAAATTAGTAAAATTTGATAATTAAATACACTAATGATATATTATCTGTAAAATTATTAAAAAATTTATACATATGTAAGTATAATTAGTTTAAATATATATAATAATTATAGATGGGAGGTTTTTTATGATATACAAAACTTTAGAAAAACAATATCATTATACAAATTCATCTGAATTTAAAAAAATATATCAAAATAAGATTAATAATGAAACAGCAATAAATTTTAATATCACAATAAATAAAAATCCTGCATTTATGATTGTTAATCATGAAATATTACAATTAGTCTCTCAAATATATCATTTAAATAATAAAATAATTGAAAAGTATAATGATTTACCATGTATTGCAAGACAATATTTTATAAAAAGTACTCTAATAGAAGAAATTATTAAGACAAATGAAATTGAAGGAATTCATAGTACTAAAAAAGAACTAAAAGAAGTATATGAAGATGTAATTAATAAAAACTTAAAAAAAAGAAGAGTCGCTTTTATGGTTTGGTAAATAAATATAATAGTTTAATTAATAATGAATACTTAAAATTTACGACATGTGATAGTATTAGAAAATTGTATGATGAAATAATGTTAGTTGATGTCATTAATGAAAGTTCTGATAATCAGCCAGATGGTGAAATATTTAGAAAAGAAGCAGTTGAAGTTATTAGTGAATATGATGGAGCTTTTCATAAAGGAATTATGCCAGAGATTGAAATAATAAATTATATATGAATGAAGGATTAAAAATATTAAATGATCAGGCAATTAATATTTTTATTAGAATAGCTGTATTTCACTATTTATTTGGATATATTCACCCATTTTATGATGGTAATGGAAGAATGAGCAGATATATATCAAGTTTATATTTAAATGATGAACTTGATATTTTATGTGCTTTGCAGTTATCGATTAGTTGTAAAGAGAGAAAAAATGATTATTATCGTGCTTTTAAATTTACAAATGATGTAAGAAATAAAGCTGATCTTACAGGTTTTGTTATTATATTTTTAGAAATAATAGTAACAGGACTTGAAAATCTTTTAGAAATTGTAAGTGATAAATTAGAACAGTACAATTTAAATAAAAAAATGTTAAAAGAAATTTGTGATAAAGAAGATGTATATCATTTATTAAATGTATTTTTACAGTGTACATTATTTGATAATGAAGGATTAAGTTATTATGATTTAATGAATATTACTAATTTATCTAGAACTACGATCATTAATAAAATTAAAGATATTAAAAATTCTAGTTTGAAAGATTTATTGATTGAAACAAAAATTTCTAGAGAAAAGCATTATCAGTTAAATATCGATAAGTTATATGATATGGTTTAAATGAGGTGATTTATTGCCGAGGAAATAAATTATAAACATTTTGATAATAATTGAATAAGATGAATAATTATTGTATAATTTAAAAAAATATAAGCAAGGGAGAATTAGAATGATTGATATTGCAATATTAAGAGAAAATCCAACCTTAGTAAAAGAAAATATGAAAAAGAAATTTCAAGATGAAAAGATTGGATTAGTAGATGAAGCTTACAAATTAGATAAAGATTATCGAGAAGTTTTAACAAAAGCTAGTGAATTAAGAGCAATGCGTAATAAATTGTCAAAAGAAATTGGTCAATTTATGCGTGAAGGAAATAAAGAAGCTGCAGAAAATAATAAAAGACAAGTTAATGAAATGGCTGAAGAGTTAAAGCAATTAGAAGAATTAGAAGTAAAATATGGTAGTGAGTTAAAGGCTATTATGATGAAAATTCCTAATTTCATTGATGAATCTGTGCCTTTAGGAAAAGATGATAGTGAAAATGTAGAAATTACTAAGTATGGAGATCCAATAGTACCAGAATATGAAATTCCTTATCATACAGAAATAATGGAAAAATTTGAAGGTATTGATATGGATAGTGCTGGACGTGTTGCTGGTCAGGGATTTTATTATTTAATGGGAGATATTGCCCGTTTGCATTCAGCAATTTTATCATACGCACGTGATTTTATGATTGATCGCGGTTTTACTTATGTTATTCCACCATACATGATTCGTAGTAATGTTGTTACTGGAGTAATGAGTTTTGAAGAGATGGACAGTATGATGTATAAGATTGAAGGGGAAGACTTATATTTGATTGGGACATCTGAACATTCAATGATTGGAAAATTTATTGATAATATCTTAGATGAAGATAAATTGCCTTACACATATACTTCATATTCACCATGTTTTAGAAAAGAAAAGGGTGCTCATGGTATTGAAGAACGTGGTGTTTATCGAATTCATCAATTCGAAAAACAAGAAATGATCGTTGTATGTAAACCAGAAGATAGTAAAATGTGGTTTGATAAATTATGGAATAATACTGTTGATTTATTTAGAGCATTAGATATTCCAGTAAGAACTTTAGAATGCTGTTCTGGTGATTTGGCAGATTTAAAATCTAAGAGTATAGATGTTGAAGCTTGGTCACCAAGACAAAAGAAGTACTTTGAAGTTGGATCATGTTCAAATTTAACAGACGCTCAAGCTAGAAGATTAAATATTCGTATAAATGGTGAAAAAGGTAAATATTTTGCACATACATTAAATAATACAGTTGTAGCTCCACCTAGAATGTTAATTGCTTTTCTTGAAAATAATTTGAATGAAGATGGTAGTGTTAATATTCCCAAAGCATTACAGCCATACATGGGAGGAAAAGAAAAGATAACTAAATAGTTATCTTTTTATCTATATGAAAAAGTTATATGTTAGTGATTTAGATGGCACTTTATTAAATAGTAATGGAAGAATAAGTAACTATAGTGTTGAAACAATAAATAATTTGATTTCTAAAGGTATGATTTTTACATATGCAACAGCAAGATCGTTAGTTTCAGCAGCTCCAGTAACTAAAGGTCTGACTAAAAAATTACCATTAATTATTTATAATGGAACATTTATAGTTAATAGTGAGACTGGTAAAATTATTCATAAGAATGTTTTTAATAAAAATCAGATAGAATTAGTCAAAGAAATAATGGAATCTAATCAAGTAAGACCAATGGTTTATGCATTAATAAATGATAGAGAAAGAGTTACGATCATTAATAATGACTTACATGAAGGAACTAAACACTATTTGAAGAATCGTCAAAATGATTATCGAATCAATTTGACAGATGATTATAATAGTTTATATCAAGGCGAAATCTTTTATTTTACTGTTATTGGTGAATATAAAGATTTAAAACCAATATATGAAAAATTAAAAAGATATGATTATTATAATATTACATTTCAACAAGAAATATATCGTGAAGAATACTGGTTAGAAATTATGCCTCAAAGTGCCTCTAAAGCAAGTGCAATTTTAAAATTAAAAAATATTTTAAAATGTGATGAAGTAATATCATTTGGTGATGCAATTAATGATTTACCAATGTTTGCAATATCTGATCAATGTTATGCAGTAAGCAATGCAGTTGAAAAATTAAAGCACTGTGCTACAGATATAATTTTAAGCAATGATGAAGATGGTGTGGCACGTTGGTTAAATGAACACTATCATAGAGATTAATAATATAAATTAAATATCAGAATAAAAAGTACATCTAATAATGATAAAAGATGTACTTTTTATTATTGTAGTTGATTTAAATATTAAAGTGTTATTGACTTTTTTTGCATTTCATTGGGACAAAGTGTATCTTACTTAAATATGATAGGTAAAAAGATAATAATATGATACACTAATTTTATAAAGGAGGAGTTAGATGAAGATCGTTATTGAATGTAGGGAAGATAGTGAATTAGAAATAGTTATTCGATGTAATAAAGTTGATGATAATATCAAGAAAATCATTTCTTTACTAGAAGATAATAAATTTATTATTGGAAAGTTAAATAATCGTAGTTATCAAATTATGGTAAATGATATTTATTATATTGAAGCTAATGAAGATCGAGTTTTTCTTTACTGCAAAGATAAAGTTTACGAAACAAATTCAAGATTATATGAATTGGAAAATGAATTAGAAACTTGTTCCTTTATACGTATCAGTAAATCTATTTTATTGAATTTAAATAAATTAGATAATGTTAAAGCACTATTAAATGGTCGTTATGAGGCGATGTTAATAAACGATGAAAAATTAGTTATAACACGACATTATGTAAGTGATTTTAAAAAGAAATTTGGAATGTAGGTGATAATTTTATGAAGAAAATAAGAATTTGGTTTATCACAACTTGTATTTCATTTACTTTAGTAATTCTAGTACAGACAGTTTTAGGTGGAATTTATTTAAACAACAAGTATATTATTGATATATTTAAAATTTGTGTTTTGATTAACTTATTTGTTAATGTGACACATTATTTAGATATTAAAGAATGGATATCTGATTTGATTTCAATTATTGAAATAGCAGGAACAATAATCATTATTAATTATTTATACGGATTTACAGTAAGTATTATAAATAGCATTATTATTCTAATTATATCTACAATTATTTATTTTATTTGTAGTGGGATAGTATATATAAAAAATAGTGATGATGCTCGTAAGATAAATGAAAAAATAAAACGCTACCGTAGTTAGCAACTAATAGTTGCTAAAAAATAATAATCTGCAATCTAAAGTTGGTGGCTGCTTGTGATAAATTTATGTATAGTGGTGACATA
>BAHP02000059.1 GCA_000508865.1 Clostridiales bacterium VE202-01 | reverse complement strand
ATATCTTCAATAATTTTTGGAATTGCATCTTCAAAATTTATATCTTTAATAATATTTATGCGTTTTCCAGTTTCCATTTTATTTCCATCAAATTTTAATAATCTTACTCTTGCATTTGGCAAATATTTTGTTGGATATTTTCCAAACAATAATATTCCTGCATAAGTGAGATGACCATCCTTCATCAAAGATCTTGCATATAGAATTTCTTCTAAAGAAAGATTTGTACCTAATATTTGCTTATATTTAGTTAATAATTCAATATCTACATCATTAAACGAAGAGTCTTCTATAACTAAATCTTCAAATCTACGTTCACCTTTATCATATTCTAATTGAGTAACCTGTTCATGATTTAATAATTTTGATTTATCTCCTACTCTTAAAAAAACCTTTTGATCTCTTGTTTTTATAACATAATTGTCACTAGATTCTATTTCAAACAACAAAATTGTCTTATTATCAATTGTTCTTTCATCATGGATAACTTTTATGTTACCATCAATTAAATAAGGTACTTCTAAAAATTCATTAATCGAATGTGCCCCTTCATAATCAAAACCTGTAACTATACCATTATCCTCTATACCTATAGCTAAGATTCCACCGTTAGCATTTGCAAAAGCAACAATATGCCTTACTATATCAGAAGGTTTTATTCTAGCACTTTTTCTATCAAAATATTGGTTCTCCTCATTTTCCAAAAGATACTGATTTGTAATACTTTTTATTATCATATAAGCCCCTCCTTCTTATGCTAATCTTAGTTTACACTAAATGAATAATTTATAAAATATAAATATGATAATTTTAAATCGTTTAAACATTAAAACTTTAAATTAAACAAAAAAATGTAGTTTTCTTATTTATAAAGCCATCAGATTTACTTTATGAATAAGAAAACTGTGCTTTTATTTTAACCATTAATTAAAGTTAAAAATCAAAACTAGTTTTATTTTATCAAATATTTTTTAATTTTCATTTGAGGGAACAAGATAACTTCTTGAATAGATTCTTGTCCAGTTAATAACATAACAAGTCTATCAATACCCATTCCCATACCACCTGTTGGAGGTAGACCATATTCCAATGCTTCTACATAATCTAAATCCATTTCAATTCATATACAATTTTTATATGCGTTTTTACATGTTTTTTCATATTATTATAAGATAAAAGGTTATGATTTTATACATATTTATTTCATTTTGTATGCTAAAATGTATGCCACTTTTTGAAAATATCCATATAACAATTGATATCTTTTTTCACCATAATATATCTTAATATTAAATTGTTAGACAAATTATTATTTGATATAATACATTTGTTATCGTCCCTCCTGTTTGGAGAGGAGGTGATATAATAATGTCCGATTTGATTATTTCTGTCATGGCAGGTGTAATTGTTTATTACATATGCAAATGGTTAGACAAATATTTATAACGGTAACTAGCCTAGTGTTAAGTTCACTATAAAAACCAAAAAAGGTAAGGAATGCGACTCCTTACCTTTTTGCATTGTGATACAACAATGCCCGATTCACGAATAGATTATAACATTGAACCTATTCAATTTCAAGTATGATTATTTTTATTTGTTTTATACATAAATATCTTACTTTTTAGACTAGTATTTTATCTACTTCTTGATTTATTAATTGAAAATCAAATAAATCTGAATTATAACTAAACATAATTTGTCTAGATAACCTATCTTTTGTTTGATCATCCATTTTATATCTTGTTAAAAAATTATCTATATCTTCATCTTCTTTTATAATTGATTGATACGATAAAATAGTATTAAAATATTCATCCCCTAAATATTTAAAAATCACTAGATAACGCTCTGAAGAATCTTTTAGCCACTGTACTATTTTTTTCCACCAAAAATCATCTGAGCTTCCTAAAGACATTCCATAAATACAGATTATCTCACTATCATTAATGAATTGAGATACTTTTTCATTTTTTAAATTTCCTAATCGATTATTTAAAATTGGTTTAATAAATACTGTTTGTATTTTTCTATTATTTTTTAAATCTTCATTATATATTTGTGTATTATCGTTAACTCCCATAATCATATCCTCACTTAAAGAGCCATGTATTTTTATACATTCACCTATTGAATGTGAATATTTTATTCCTCTCCATACATGAGAACCTATACTGTTATATTTTGATTTTGTAATATCAATAACATTTTGAAAAAGATCTGTATAATTAAAAATTATAAAATTAAAAATTACTTGCTGTCCATATGAATTGATTTTAGAATTTAATTTTTGCGATCTAGTTGAATTATTTCTTTTATAAAAATTATTTATTGAATCACATGTTTTATCAGCTATTTCATTGGATAATTGATCATAGTTAATATTTTTCTCTTGTTCTGACAGATACTTAGAAAACTCTATTTTAAAATTTCCAAACGCCTCAATGAATTCTTCCATTTTATCAATAGTTATGTTTCTTAATTCTTTTCCACAAGATAGTTCAAAATCAGCCCATTCATCTGGATTATCTTTTATCTTATCTACTATAATATTTTCATATTTTTGAAACAATAAATAATCATAAAAATCTTTATACTTAGATTTTAAACCCATTTTTAAATCAAAACCATTACCAATAAAAAAAGTAATTTTCATATGTATATTCACTCCTATCTCGTTTTAGATTAAATATTTTATTTTAGACCATACACAAACACATATCATGAATCAAAGTCTAACTAATGTAAACATTGAAATAACTATTTAAATAACTTTTCTTTTACAATATTTGTTTTTTGATTATAAATGTAAAATTCTTGAAATTTGTATTTGGTTTTGATTCATCTAAAAATAAGTAAAATTCATTCATATTATTCCTCCTTTTACTACCACCATTCATCTCTTCTACTTTGCATATCATATTCCTCATCAAAATAATCAATTTCTGCAAATTTATTTGGTGCAATCATATCTACAAATCCACTAAATAAAATATTAAGACTATCATCATCTTTTTTATAGTTATATTCATAATTTTTGTTTAATGTCTCCAATTTTTTTATTGCTGCTTCTTCAGATACATTAAAATTCTGTATTATAAAATCGATTGTAATATTGTATCCTCTTTCTATAGCGATATTTATTATTTGGTTAGGTATCAAAAGTTGTGCTGCAAAAAAGTTTGCTTCTACTTCCATTTTTGAATATAATTGTTCATCTATATTTTCAAAACTATGTTTCATAACAATATGTCCTATTTCATGAGCTATTGTCCATCTCTGCCTTGTTTTCAATTGATTATCATTATAAAATATTATATATTTATCGCCTCTTTTTATAGTTTCACCATCATTACTTCCTAGTTTAGAAGGATCTATGCCATACTTTTGTTTTGCTTTTGAATACGAACAAAGTGAAATACTATATAATGTTATTCTTTTTAAAAGCTTCTTTAAACTAAAAGGGAACTGTGTTATACCTGCACTTAATAGAAAAATATCGGCTGTATTAGTTGCTAATTTAAAATCCGGTTTATATATCATCTTCATCGTCCTCATCTTCAAAAATATTATCAAACATAGCTCCTAATATTACAGTAGCTTTCTTAACTTCTTCTTGATTTAATTTATTTAATCCCCTATGTAATATTTCTATTTCAGATACAGAAGAAACCTCGTTGCCCAATAGATAATCAATCGAAACCGAAAATATTGAAGATAACTTTTTTAAAATATATGAATTAGGAACAACTCCCAAATTCTCCCAATTTGCTACTGTAGCCTTTTTTACATTAAGTTTTCTTCCTAACTCTTCCAATGTATAATCATTATTTCTTCTCAGTTGCCTTAAACGATTTGAAAAATTTTGATTTGCCATAAAACTACCTCCTTCTTATATTATACATTCTAAATATACTTTGTCAACTAAAAGTATATTTAGAATGTACTTTCTTTGTGATTGTTATTTTATTAACATACCTTTATTTAAATCATTGTATGCCACTTTCAAAGCACATGTTTTAGATCAAACATAAAAAGCATAATCTTCTAATAATCACAAAGTCATCAAATATCACTTCGTAATTTAGAAATATTATGCTTTTATTTTAACCGTTCATTTAAATTCAAAATCAAAATTATATTGAATTTATTGTTATTTATTACGTTGTTTCATTTGTGGGAAAAGAATGACTTCTTGGATACTTTCTTGTCCTGTAAGTAACATAACAAGTCTATCAATACCCATTCCCATACCACCTGTTGGAGGTAATCCGTATTCCAATGCTTCTACATAATCTAAATCCATTTCATTTGCTTCATCATTTCCTAATTCTTTTTCTTTTAATTGATTTGCAAATCTTTCATATTGATCAATTGGATCATTTAATTCAGTAAATGCATTAGCATATTCATTACCACAGATAAATAATTCAAAACGTTGTGTAAATCTAGGGTCTTCTAGATTTTTCTTTGCTAGTGGTGAAATTTCGATTGGATGTCCATACACAAAAGTAGGTTCAATAATTGTTTCTTCAACATATTTTTCAAAAAATTCATTAATAATATGTCCATATCCAAAATGTGGTTCAATTTCGATATGATGCTCTTCAGCTAATTTCTTAGCATCATCAAAACTCATATCTTTAGCAAAATCAATTCCTGTTTTTTCTTTAATTGCATCAGTCATTGAAATACGCTTAAATCCTGGCGCTAAAGAAATTTTATTACCTCTATATTCAAGATCATAAGTTCCACATACTTCCATAGCAGCATTAGAAATTATCCCTTCTGTTAAATCCATCATTCCTTCTAAATC
The DNA here is from genome assembly GCA_000508865.1 of Clostridiales bacterium VE202-01. GTDB lineage: Bacteria > Bacillota_I > Bacilli_A > Erysipelotrichales > Coprobacillaceae > Thomasclavelia. The sequence continues at coordinate 64,114 of BAHP02000059.1, read as the reverse complement.
ACTAAATGCTTTATAAACCTCAATTGTTGTAAATTCAGGATTATGTGTTCTGTCCATTCCTTCATTTCTAAATAAACGCCCAATTTCATAAACTGCATCCATTCCACCAACAATCAATCTTTTTAAAGACAACTCTGTTGCAATGCGTAAATAAAAATTCATATCTAATGTATTATGATGAGTAATAAATGGTCTTGCGCTTGCTCCTCCTAAAATTGGATTTAATACAGGTGTTTCTACTTCAACATATCCTTTGTTATCTAAATAATGTTGAATAGAGCGAATTATTTTAGGTCTTGCAAAAGCAATTTTACGTGCTTCTTCATTCATAATTAAATCAACATATCTTCTTCTATAACGTTCTTCAACATCACTTAACCCATGATATTTTTCTGGTAATGGACGTAATGCTTTAGTTAAATGTGTATATTCTTCTACCTTAACTGAACATTCTCCGGTATTTGTCATAAAGACTGTTCCTCTAACACCTATAATATCTCCAATATCACCTTTTTTAATAATTTCATAGATATCTTCACCAACTACATCTTTACGAACATATAATTGAATCTGACCATCACGGTCTTGAATATGCATAAAACACACTTTCCCTTTACGACGTTTTGTCATAATTCTTCCAGCAATTTTTACTTCAACTGCCATTTCTTCTAACTCTTCATGAGTTTTATCACCATATTTCTCTTTAATTTCTTTAGAATATGCAGTAACATCAAATCTTTGTCCAAAAGGATCAATTCCTTTATCAATTAATTCTTGTAATTTTTCACGACGAACCAATTCTTGTTCACTAAATTTTCTTTCTTCCATTTTTACCTCCTAAAATATAAAAAACTCTCATCCTAAGGGACGAAAGTCATCGTGGTACCACCCTAATTCATTAATAAGTCACCTTATTAACCTCAATAGCTATCATCTAATAGCTTTGCCTGTAACGTGGCTCACGTTATCTAATCAATCTTAATCCTAGATACAGCTCCTAGTCTTTTTTCATTATACTCATCATATCTCTTTTCACCAGCCGAGACTCTCTTTAATGCATAAAATATAATTACTCCTCTATTCATCGCCTTTATTTATCGTTGTAATCTTAACTTATCAAACCAATCTTGTCAATATCAATCTTTCCAATACCACCATTTTAATTTTTTAGAATCAGGATTTTTTGTATTAGCATAATATACAATCATACGATACATATATAATTGACACCGATCAACATGTACACCCCTGATTTCACACTCTTTTTGATACATTTGTTCAGGATTAGCTCCTTTTAATGAATCCAATGTTTTATAACCAATCAGCTTTAAAGATGCCTCTGTAGCTTTTCCAACATACGGTATTTTTGTAAATTCACTCATCAAAAATCACCTCAATATAATTATACTTTAATAATAATTTAAAAGCTATCCCTAGGGATAGCTTGTTATTAATTATCAATTTTTTAAACATACTTAAAAGCATTTTCAATATCTTCTAATAAATCATCAATATGTTCTAAACCAATTGATAAGCGAATTGTCGTTGGTTTAATTCCTGAATCAGCCAACTCGGCTTCATTCATCTGTGAATGTGTTGTCGAAGCAGGATGAATTACTAGTGATTTAGCATCAGCAACATTAGCTAACAATGAAAATATTTCTAAATTATCAATAAATTTCTTAGCATCATTTTCATCACCAGCAATTTCAAAAGTGAAAATTGATCCTGCACCTTTAGGAAAATACTTTTGATATAAATCATGATAAGGACTAGTACTTAATGATGGGTGATTTACTTTAGCAACTTTTGGATGTTTACTTAAATAATCAACAACTTTCAAAGCATTTTCTACATGTCTTTCAACTCTTAATGATAATGTCTCTAAACCTTGCAATAGTAGAAAGGCGTTAAATGGCGAAATAGTAGCCCCTGTATCTCTTAATAAGACAGCTCTAATTCTTGTTACAAAAGCTGCAGCTCCAACAGCTTTTGTAAAAACCACACCATGATAACTTGGATCTGGTTGTGTAAGCTGTGGAAATTTACCTGATGCTTCCCAATCAAATTTACCAGAATCCACAATAATTCCACCTAAAGTCGTACCATGCCCGCCAATAAACTTAGTTGCAGAATGAACTACAATATCTGCACCATATTCAATTGGTCTAAATAAATATGGTGTTCCAAATGTATTATCAATGATTAATGGTATTTTAAAATCATGGGCAATTTTACTAATCGCCTCAACATCAATCAAGCTTGAATTAGGATTTCCTAATGATTCAATAAAAATTGCTTTAGTATTTTCTTGCAATGCTTTTTTAAAATTCTCAGGATCATCGCCATCAACAAAAGTTGTATTAACTCCATAATTTGTTAAAGTATGCGCTAATAAATTATATGTTCCTCCATATATCTGTTTAGCTGCCACGATATGATCACCTGCACGAGTAATACTCTCTATTGCATATGTTACAGCTGCTGCTCCAGATGCTAACGCCAAAGCTGCTACCCCACCTTCTAACGCTGCTATTCTTTGTTCAAAAACATCTTCAGTTGGATTCGTTAATCGTCCATAAATATTACCAGCATCACTTAATCCAAATCGTGCTGCAGCATGATCACAGTTATCAAATACATAAGCTGCAGTTTGATAAATCGGTACAGCTCTTGCTCCTGTAGAATCTGTTGTCTCTTGTCCTACATGTAATTGTTTTGTTTCAAATCTTAAATTATTTTTGCTCATTTTTATTTCCCCTTTTCTTTATGCATAATATTTTATAATTTAAAACAACAATACATTCGTCCATTTCTAAAATTATTTCTAAGCTGTTTTTCTAATTCAAAGCTCATATTATCACCTTTTCCTACTTCATTAGTATGATATAAGTATACTTAACTTTTAATAATCTGTCAATAATAAAAAATAGGCTACTCAATAAAATAGCCTATATAATACTTAATTAACTGTTATATCAAAAGTAAATGTATCTCCATCAAGATAATAATCATCACTTTGTCCTTTACATACTAATTGAAAATCAGCTTGTTCTAATCCTTGATACACAAGTATCCCTTCAGTTTTAACACCTGCTAAAATATCACTATTCACTTCAGGATAATCTGCATAGTAATTTGATTCATATTCAAATTGTTTGCTATTTTGGACTACCTTTGCACTATATAAATAAAAACTATATTCATTAGCTGATTGGTTATCAACTGATATATATACTCTCGTTTCAAATGGTGAAAATTCTACTTTTTGTAATGTTACTGTAACCCCATTAGATGTTCTAACGTCATTGATCTCTACAGATTTTAAAGTTGGAGAAACTACATCAATATAACTACTAATTTCAATTTTCTCAGCTTCTATTTGTGGTGCTGTTATTGATCCACCAAAAGCATTCGTCCCTTCAAAAGTTCCTTTAATAAGACCGGTTACAATTACATAACTATCTGATTTTAAATCTTTTGCTAATGACTTCTTACAGTGTATAATTGTATTCTTTTCATATTCTTCTGGATCTCCCATCATTTGAAATACCGTTGTATCATCTTCACTTTCTATATTTCCAAATACCTGTCCTGTTAACTTTACATATTTCCCCTTAAATTTATCAGGATTTAAATACAAACTATCTAATTGGTCCTCTGTAATAAATTCTTTTTCCTCCGTTTTTTTAGATGTGTCTTTGCCACTATCATTACTACAACCAAATAACCCTAGACATAAACCTAGACATACTAAAATCATACTAATTTTTCTCATAATATCTTCCTTTCCCATATAATATTTAATACAAATAGTATAATTATTTATATATCTATTATCTCATAAACATACACTGTTTGCCAAAATAAATTATAAAATTTTGTATATAAAAATCCTGTATCAAACAGGATCTTTATTACTTTTCAAGTTGTTCAATAATATGACGCGCAACAATAATTCCATTAGCTCCAGCCTGCGCTAATCCTCTAGTCAATCCGGCACCATCACCAGCTACATACAAATCATCAATTTCACATTCAAAACCTTTTCTTACCTTAGGACGAGCAGAATAAAATTTTGCTTCAACCCCATATAATAAGGTATGCTCATTAGCAATTCCTGGAGTTACAGTATCTAAAGCCTCTATCATTTCTATAATTGATTTCATCGTATTGTATGGCAGTACTAATCCTAAATCTCCAGGTACTGCTTCAGATAAAGTTGGCACTGTATATCCTTCTTTTAATCTTTTATAAGTTGTCCGCCGTCCTCTTTTAATATCACCATACCTTTGAACAATAACACTGCCATTAGATAATTTATTAGCCAACCGACTTACTTCATGAGCAAATTCATTAGGTTGATTAAATGGTTCACTAAAAGTATGTGATACTAGTAATGCAAAATTTGTATTTTTACTACCAAGTTTAGGATCATGATAAGCATGTCCATTTGCTAACATTGTCCCACTATGGTTTTCGATTACGACATGTCCGGATGGATTTGAGCAAAAAGTTCTCACTCTAGTTCCTACAGTTGTATTATAAATAAATTTTCCTTCATATAGGTTATTATTGATCTCTTCCATTACGATATTACTAGTTTCGACACGTACCCCTATATCAACCTGATTGTTATATAATTCAATATCATGTTGTTTTAATACTTTAGTCAACCAGGCTGAACCATCACGTCCTGGAGCTAAAACAATTTTTTTAGCGTTAATAATATTTCCATTTTCTAAAACGACTCCAGTTGCATGATTGTTATTTACCACCACTTCTTTTACTGCTGTTTTAAACAATATATCAATATGCTGTTTTAATTCATTCGACATTTCTGTCATAATACGAAGATTTTCCTCAGTTCCTAAATGTCTTACTTTAGCTCTTAATAATTTTAACCCAACTGCATAACCGCGATGTTCTATTTCTTTCACTTTATCTGTTGTTGGATCTGTTATATCTTTTGTAGCTCCATGTTTTAGGTATAAATTATCGACGTAATTTATTACCTCTTCAACTTCATCAGTTGAAAGATAATCTGTCAACCAGCCTCCAAATTCACTTGTAATATTAAATTTCCCATCTGAATATGCTCCAGCGCCACCAAATCCCGCTGTAATTGAACAAGCCGGTAAACATCCAGGCTCATTATCCTTAATAATTGGACATGATTTAATTTTCTTTTCTTTAATTGGACAACGACGATTCATAACATCCTGTCCTTTATCTATAAGCAACACATTTAATTTTGGTTGTTTTAAATACAATTCATAACATGCCATGATTCCTGCCGGTCCTGCTCCAACTACCACAACATCATAATTTTCCTTCATTTTATCGCTCCATTCTAGATTTTTTCACAAACCTTATTAATTATACTCTATCACCTGTATTAATGCAATTATTTCTAACTTCAAGTTTTGCCTATTTATATAACTATCTATCAAAATAAGATATTAGATTATAAACTAGAAGTAAATTATTAATATAGTAGCCCAAAAACTTTTTTCTAAACAATAAAACTTGCCGATATATTTACATATTTAATAACATAAATTACTGCTTCTTTTCAATTTTATCAATTAATCAAAACAATAATAAAAATTATTCAATTGATACTCTAAATATAATGCTCTATAATAATCCCAAAAGCTGCTTTTACATTAGAAAAAACAGCAAATATACAAAATTAATAGGAGATTAGATAATGATTAAAGGTTATATTATTGATATGGATGGTACACTTCTCGATTCTATGTTTATTTGGGATAATATTGTAATGATGTTATTACAAAAAAATGGAATTACTTTTGATGATGAACTTAAAAATATATTAGCTCCATTATCTATAGACGAAGCATTAAAATATCTAAAAAAACGATACCACTTATCAAATACAATACCTGAACTTCAAAATGAATTATTAAAAATTTTAGAATATCAATATTTAAATAACGCAACACTAAAGCCTGGTGCAAAAAATTTTATTAAAAACTGCGTTGCATCAAATAAAAAATTATGTTTACTAACTGCTAACAAACATGATTTAACAGTTAAAGTTTTAACAAAAAATAATTTATTACACTATTTTAATAGTATTATTACTTGTGATGATACTGTATTAACCAAGCAGGATAGTACTATTTATCAATTTGCAGCTAAATCACTTGATCTGAATATTAATGAATGTATTGTAATTGAAGATGCTCTACATGCTATTTGTTCAGCAAAAAAAGCTGGTTTTATAGTGTGGGCAGTCGCTGATAATAGTAATATTCATGATTGGAAAAAAATAAGAATGCTAAGTGACGCTGCATTTAATAGTATGGAATCTATGACAATAGATAAATAGAAGCTTTTAATGATATTGTTCTCATTAATTTAATATGAAAAATTAATTCAGTTATAAATTTAAAGAATTCTAGTTTCTATAAAGATGACAATTAAAACTATAAATCATTAAATTTAATTGACTTTTTATTACCGAGGAAATATTAAAACGTTATTACACTACGAATATTGTTAAGAAAAAAGTTATTGCTTTAAATTAATTAATATGCTATCATAAATAAGCATGTAAAATATTTTATTTACTGCCTGCTTATTTTATAAAATAAGCCAATAGACCATAGGAGGTATAAAAATGAACAAGTATGAAATTATGTTTATTGTAAAACCTGACGTTGAAGAAGACGCTAGAAACAAATTAATCGAAAGCTTTAAAGGAATCTTAACAGCTAACGGTGGAACTGTTGATAACGTTGACGAATGGGGATTACGTGATTTAGCTTATGAAATCCAAGATTTTAAAAAAGGATATTATGTAGTTGTTGATACAACATGTACAGCTGCAGATGTTGCTGAATTTGAACGTTTATCAAATATTAATTCATCTATGTTACGTCATTTAACTCTTCGTAAATAATAGGAGGTCGCTAAATGATAAATAGAGTAGTCTTAGTTGGTCGGATGACTAGAGATCCAGAACTTAGGAGAACTGGTCAAGGTGATGCTGTTACATCATTTACACTAGCTGTAAATCGTAACTATACATCAAGAGACGGTCAGCAACAAACTGATTTTATCAATTGTGTTGTTTGGCGTAAACCAGCTGAGAATGTAGAAAGATATTGTTCTAAAGGTAGTTTAGTTGGTGTTGAAGGAAGAATCCAGACACGAAGCTACGACAATGCTCAAGGACAAAAAGTATATGTTGTAGAAGTTATATGTGATAGTGTTCAGTTCTTAGAGACAAAAGCGGCACGTGAAAGCACAATCTCAAGTCCAAATGCAACAGCCACAAAGTAATGATAATTTTTATGATATGAAAACTGTTGAATTGGAAAAAGAATTTGATAACTCACTAAATACATATGATATTATGGAAGATGATATTCAATTTTAATGAAAGGAGCTAAAAAAATGGCATTTAGAAAACAAAGAATGGGTAGAAAAAAAGTTTGTTATTTTACAAAAAATAACATTACTTATATTGATTATAAAGATGTTGAATTATTAAAAAGATTCGTTTCAGCTAATGGAAAAATTATTCCAAGACGTGTAACAGGAACTAGTGCTAAATATCAAAGAATGTTAGCAACTGCTATTAAACGTGCTCGTCAAATGGCTTTATTACCATACGTTGGTGATTAATCGATACTTAAAAACCTTGATTATTCAAGGTTTTTTCTTTTCTTGAGATGTCTTGATAATTTATGAGTAATAAAGAATTTATTGTAAAATTGATAAAGCAGTTTTAACTTATTTTTTTATTTGGTATAATATATTAATCTAGGAAAGGAGGTAAAATCGTGAAAACTTTTAATTATGATAAATCTGGTTTATTAGCACAGTATTATGAGATTCTTATGGAATTGATGATTCATTGGGAAAATGAAATTGTAGAATTTAAAGAAGCAAAAGGACAATATGATACTAATAAAATTGGGCAATATTTTTCAGCAATAAGTAATGAAGCTAATTTAAAAAGACAACAATATGGATGGTTGATCTTTGGAATTAGTGAAGATCATAACAAAAGAATAGTTGGTACAAATTTTAAAAATGGATTAGGTTTACTAGAAAAATTTAAGTATGAAATATCTAAAAGTACTAATGATAATATTAGTTTTATTGAAATCATTGAATTAAAACCAATTGTTAATGAAAAAGAATATAGAGTTCTTATGTTTAAAATTCCTGCTGCAGTAACAGGTTTTCCTACAAGTTGGAAAAACCATTATTATGCAAGATCTGGTGAAAGTCTTATATCTTTACAGCAATACAAAATTGATGAAATTCGTTCACAAGAACGATTAGATTGGTCGAAACAAATTGTTAAAGGTGCTTCTATTAACCACTTAGATAAGGATGCTATTCAAATTGCAAGATCAAAATATAAAGAAAAAATGGATAAAAAACATATTGTTGAAGAAATAGACAATATGGATGATTTAGAATTTTTAACAAAAATGAAATTATTATATGATGGAAAAGTTACCAATGCTGCTATGTTATTATTAGGTCATTCAGATTATGATTATTTGATTTCTAGACCTCCAACACTTATGTGGCGACTATATGGAAGTCAGGGAGAAGTAAAAGATTATGAAATTTTTACAATTCCCTTTATAAATGTTATTGATAAAATATTTTCAAAGATAAGAAATTTAACATATCGCTATATACCAAATCAACTTACATTATTTCCAATAGAAACACAGTAGTATGATACTTGGCTTTTAAGAGAGCTACTTAATAACTGCTTAGCACATTCTAATTTTCAATTAGGTGGAAGAATATATATTAATGAATTTGAAGATCAAATCAAAATAACAAATCCAGGAGATTTTATACCTCAAAATATAGAAACGGTTTTACAGGTTAGTTAAAATCCACCATTCTATAGAAATCAATTATTAGCTGAAACTATGGTAAAATTTCATATGATAGATACTGCAACTATGGGAATAAGAAAAGTATTTAAAATACAAAAAGATAAATATTTTCCCTTACCAGATTATGATTTCAATACTTATAATCAAGTGTCTGTAACAGTATACGGAAAGGTCTTAAATGATGAATATATGCATATATTATATGCGCATCCTGAATTAGATTTAGAAACAGTATTTTTATTAGACAGAGTTCAAAAAGGATTAGAAATTTCAAAAGAAAGAGTATCGTATCTTAGAAAACTAAAATTAGTTGAGGGAAGAATATCTAATTTATATTTATCTGCTTCAATATCAAAGAGTATAGATCATGAAGCTGAGTATATAAAGAATAAAGCGTTTGATGATCAGTATTATAAAGATTTGATTATTAATTATTTAAAAGAATATCAAAGAGCAAAGAAAAAAGATTTAAGAATATTGCTTTGGGACAAATTACCAGATATATTAAATAATAATCAAAAAGAAAGAAAAATTGGAAATTTATTAGCTTCTTTGAGAAAAAATGGTGATATAAAGACAGATTCCAAAGATAGAACCTCTTGGATTTTAAAAGAGTAAGTTAGTCGAGATTTAGTCGAGATTTAGTCGAGATTATATGAGAGATATTGATTTATATGGTGACATCATTTTGACATCAAAAAATGAAAGAAATCAAAATAATAGCTGGAAATTCTTGAAAATAGTGTAATAAATCGACTAAAAATCAATGAAATTAACACTTATAAAATAAATGTTATCATACATTGGTGATTAATTGATACTAGAAAACCTTGAATAATGAATCACCCCTGTCAAATAGACAGGTGAAATAATTAAAATGTTTTTGATGAAGTTGTCGATGAGACAACTTCATTTTCTTTATGCAGTTAAAGTTGAACTACTTGTGTAATGAAACATGATATTTTGTTACCAAATCATTATATGAACCTCCACCATTGAGATAATCCAATACTATCTGTTCTTTAAAATTCTTTGTATAAGATGTATTTGTAGCAGATGTATCAAATGCACTTTCACCAAATGTCTGATATTTTTTATCCAATTGTCCACTACATCATTTGTTTGTATTTATTTCTTTAGCTAAAGAAACAGTTGATTCTTCACCATCTAAATATCTTTTTACAACACTTAATCTTAGTTTTTTTTAACATTTACTTTTTCTTCTCAATATAAAAAACCTCCCGTATCAGCATTTAATTATTTACGCTATCTACTGAAAGGTCATCATATCAACCAAATAATCATATTTTTTTCTAATACGTATTAATATTGTACTCCGGCGAATACTTAATTATTGCCTATGAATATTGATAAAATCTTATTTTCATGGAAATCACATATTTATAAAATTAAATTCTATGCTTTTTTTATAATTTTATTACTGCCCTTTTTTATTATTAATAATCTATCAATATCAAATAAGATTCATAATCTTAAATAATATAATTAACTCAATAACGCTTCTTTTAATTTAAATAACGCTTTTTCTAAAATTGATATTGGACATGCTATATTTATCCGCTGAAAACCAACTCCTTCAATACCAAACATTTTACCACTATCTAACCATAATCCTGCTTTTTCAACAATTAATTTTTCTAACTTTTCTTCTGATAGGTTTAATTTACGAAAATCAAGCCAAACCAAATAAGTTCCTTCAGGTTCAATTAAACTTACTAATGGTAACTCATTTTTCAAAAAATTCCTAATATAATCAAGATTTTGAATCAAATATAATTTTAATTCCTTAAGCCAAATATCTCCAAATTCATAAGCTGCTTTACATGCAACTAAACCAAATAAATTTAATTGGCTATATCCCGTTTGAGCAACAGCTTTTTCAAACTTTTTTTTCATTTTTAAATTTGGAATAAATATATTAGAAACTTGCAATCCAGCAAGATTAAATGTTTTGCTTGGAGAAGTACATGTTACTGTATTCATTAAAAATTGTGGATCTAATGAAGCAAATACATAGTGTTTATGCCCTGGATAAGTAAAATCACAATGAATCTCGTCACTTATTACTTTTACATTATGCTTTAAACATATATTACCTAAATTAATCAATTCATCTTTACGCCATACTCTTCCAACTGGATTATGAGGACTGCACAAAATAAACAATTTTACATTATTTTCAATAATCTTTCTTTCAAAATCTATAAAATCAATTTCATAATGATCATTCTTCAATAATAATGGATTGGTTACTAAATTACGTTTATTATCTAATATAACTTCATAAAAAGGATAATATACTGGTGTTTGAATAATGATGCTATCATTTTCTTTAGTATAAGCTCTAATAGCTGCTGAAATCGCAAATACGACTCCTGGAGTTTTGATTAGCCAGGAAGGTTCCAAATGCCATTGAAAATATCTTTGATACCAATTTTGAATAACTTTAAAATAATCTTCTTTACTTTCACTATAACCATAAACACCTAATTCTACATATTTTTTTAACTCACTAATTACTTCATTTGTCGTCATAAAATCCATGTCAGCCACCCAAAGAGGTAAAATGTCTTCTGGTTTTCCACGTTCTTTTGAAAAATCATATTTTAAAGATAATGTATTTTTTCTTTCAATTACTCGATCAAAATTATAAACCATCACTATTCCCCTATTGCTTGAGATAAATCTGCAAGTAAATCATCGATATTTTCAATTCCTACTGATAATCTTAAAAAGTCATCTGTTATTCCCAACTCTTGCCTTATTTCTTCAGGAACATCGCTATGTGTTTGAATCATCGGATAAGTTATCAAAGTTTCTACTCCTCCTAAGCTTTCAGCATAGGTAATAACTTTTACATTTTCTAAAATTCTACGGGCAGTACTTGATGAATCAACTCTAAATGAAATCATACTTCCTGCTCCTCTAGCCTGTGATTTATTTATCTCATATCCTGGATGTGTTTTTAGTCCTGGGTAATAAACTTGTGTAATCTTTTTTTGGCGAGATAACCAGTCAGCAATTTTAGTAGCATTTTCTTGTTGGCGATCTTGACGAATTGCTAGTGTTTTTATACCTCTAATTAATAAATAACTATCAAACGGTGATAAACAACACCCTTTAGTTTTGTATATTTCTCTTATTTTTTTTGCAAGTTTATCACTAGAAGTAGAAATCACTCCAGCAATAACATCATTATGACCACTTAAAAATTTTGTACCACTATGAATTACTATATCTGCTCCCAACTCTAATGGTGTTTGTAAATAAGGTGATAAAAATGTATTATCAACAATTAAAAGTAAATTATTTTGTTTAGCTATTTGTCCAATTTTTCTTAAATCACTAATTTTCATTAAAGGATTACTTGGAGTTTCAATATATATAGCACGAGTTTGTGGTTTAATTGCTTTTTCAATTGCATTAGTATCTGCTGTATTTACATATGAAAATTCTAGACCAAAATGATTATAAAAATTAAACATTCTTACTGATCCACCATATAAATCATCACCACAAATAATATGATCTCCAGGATCAAACAATGATAAACAGATAGAAATTGCTGACATCCCACTAGAACAGGCAACTGTATCTACAGCGCCTTCTAGTGTTTTTATAATATCTTCTAAATAACTTCTAGTAGGATTACTTTCTCTTGAATAATCATATCCTTGATTTTGACCAATTCCTGGATGAGAAAACATTGCGGTTTGATAAATAGGAACAGCAACAGCTCCATATGATTTAGTTAAACAATCAGACTCCTCTCCATGAATACATTTAGTTTCTATTTTATGCATATATCTCGCCTCCAACAATTAATTATATTCTGGAACATACCATAAACCATCATTATTTTTATCTAAATACTCTTTAAATTCATCAGATTGATATGCTTTAACAATATCTTTTGCCCATTTACTATCTTTATTATCTTTTCTTACTACAACTTGAAGTAACAAGTGATCTAAGATATCTTCTTGTAACAATGCAGTTGATGGATCGATTTTAGCATTATAGACGATTGATCCCGTGATTACAGCATAATCAAATTCATCTAATGATTGTGGAATCATTGTAGAATCCATTTCAGTAAATTTTATATCATATAAATTTTTAGTTATATCATTTTGCGTTACTGTAGAAATATCTTTACTTGGATCTAACTCTATCCAGCCCGCTTTTTGTAGTAAAGCATATGCACGAGCTGTATTGGCTGCATCATTTGGCACAGCTATTTTAGCTCCTTTTTCTATTTCATTTAAATCTTTATGTGTTTTAGAAAAAATTCCCGCTGGAACAGTTGGAATAGCGCCCAAAGCAACTAATTCTCCATCTTGTGACTCATTAAAATTATTCATATATGCTGTATGCTGTTCAACATTAACATCGATTTCACCTTCATTTAACGCAATATCGTTTTGTAATAAGTCTGAAAACTCGACTACTTCAAACTTATATCCTTGTTTTTCTAAAATTGGAATTATCGCATCTTCGAATAAAACTGTATACGGTCCTGCAGCTTTACCATAACGAATCGTTGTTTTGTTTTCATCGTTACTTGTTTGATTTGAACCACAAGCAGTAAAAACAAATCCTAAAACTAATACTGTAAAAACTGAAATTATTTTCTTTAACATTTTTCTTCCCCCTAAATTTATTTATGTGTTCTTAATTTTTTTGATATATAATTTCCTAATGTTTGAATCAACTGCACAAATATAATCAATATGATTACTGTTACTACCATTAATTCATTATTAAAACGTTGATAACCATAGGTTAGTGCTAAATCACCTATACCACCACCCCCAATAGTACCTGCCATTGCTGTAGCCCCAAGTAATCCAATAGTACCGGTAGTTATCGCAAGAACAAGTGAAGCCTTAGCCTCTGGCAATAAAAAGTACCAAATTATTTCAAAAGTATTTGCTCCTAATGCTGTAGCTGCTTCTAAAATTCCTGGTTTAACTTCAAGTATTGAACTTTCAATTAATCGTGCTAAATATGGTGCAATATAGAAAACTAATGGAACGATAGCAGCTTTGGTTCCTATTCTTGTTCCTACTAATGATTTGGTTAAAGGAGTAATAAATACTAATAAAATAACAAATGGTACTGAACGAACTAAATTTACAATACCGTTGATGATCCCATAGATTATCCGATTACTCCTTAGTCCATCTTTACGTGTTAAAACTAAAACTAAGGCTAATGGTATTCCAATTATTGTTCCAAAAAACAGAGCCCAGCCCAGCATATAGATTGTCTGAACTGCACAATCTATTAGTTTATCTGATCCAACATTTAATAGATTATCGCTCATTTGTAGTCACCACCCTTTCAATAGCAATTCCCCTTTTAATTACATATTTTTCTGCTTTATCAATTTCGTTTTTATTTCCTTGTAATTGTAAGATTAGGATTCCTAAAACCGTATTTTGAATTTCATTAACTGATGCAAACAAAATGGTCGTTGTAACATTAAACTGTTTATTAATTTGTGAAACTACAGAATCCTGTGAATTTTCTCCAAAAAAAGTTAATTTAACAATTGGATCAGCATAATCTAAGTTTCTTAGAATTGTTTCTGATATCGAACTGTTGATTACGGTTTTAACAAACTTTTTAGTTATTTCCTGTTGCGGATTGCTAAAAAGTTTTATTGTATCCCCTTGTTCACAGATTTTTCCATTTTCCATCACAGCTACTTTATTACAAATTTTTTTAATAACATTCATTTCATGAGTGATTAATAAAATAGTAATATTTAATTCAATATTTATTTTTTTTAACAATAACAAGATTGATTCTGTCGTTTCTGGATCTAATGCACTAGTTGCTTCATCACATAACAAAATTTTAGGATTAGTAGCTAAAGCTCGTGCTATTCCAATTCTCTGTTTCTGACCTCCAGATAATTGTGAAACATAAACATCACTTTTATCCTTTAGACCTACGAAATCTAATAGTTCGTATACTCTTTTCTTTATATCTTGTTTATTATATTTTGCTAAAATCAAGGGAATAGCAATATTTTGAAAAACTGTTTGACTTTCTAATAAATTAAATTGTTGAAAAACCATCCCTATTTCTTTTCTTAATCTATTTAATTTTTTTGATGAATAATCTGTAATATTTTTACCTTCAATAAAAACATTTCCTTGATCCGGTTTTTCTAATAAATTTACCATTCTAATCAATGTTGACTTTCCAGCCCCAGAATAACCAATTACACCAAATATATCCCCTTTTTCTACTTTGATAGAAACATCTTGTAGCGCATGAACCTCTTCAAAACGAGTATGAAAAGTTTTAGAAACATGTTCTATTTGAATCATCACTATTCCTCCCCTGCTTCTATTTTTAATAAGGCTTTAACTGCTAATTGACTCATATATTCTGCTGCTAATGATAAAGCTTTAGGATCAACCTGAAATTTTGGATGGTGATTAGGATATGTCTCACCTGTTCCAATTTGAATAAATGTCCCTTTGATTTTCTCTAGGTAAAAAGCAAAATCCTCACCACCAAGCGAAACTGCACTTGAAGCTACATTAATGTCATCTTCCTTAGCTACTTCTTTTGCAAAATCACTCCACTCTTTATCATTGATTACAGCCCCTGGTCCTGCTATCCATTTAACTTCTGTATCAATTTGATATGCTTTTCCTATATACTCTACTATTTCTCTTAAACGTTCTTCATAAAGTTTTCGGTCATTTAATTCTAATGTTCTAATTGTCCCTTCTAAAAATGCTGTTTCAGGAATTACATTCCATGTCTTCCCTGCTTCAACATGAGTAATACTAACAACACCACTTGATAACGGATCGGTATTACGACTAACTATCGTTTGTATAGCATTTATCAAAGCCCCTAAAGCTACAATTGGATCTTTTCCTTGCTGTGGATGTGCTGCATGAGTACCAAATCCTTTTAATTTAATTTCAAACCGATCTACTGCAGCAGTAATACTTCCTGCTTTTATACCCAATGTTCCAACTGGAAATACTGATGAACTATGAATTCCAAAAATCGCCTCTACATCATCGAGAGCTTTTGATTCAATAATTTTCAAAGCTCCTAGTGAAGATTCTTCTGCAGGTTGAAAAATTAATTTTACTGTTCCATGAATATTTTCTTCCTGCTTCTTTAATAATAATGCAGTTCCATAAATTGTCGTAAGATGAAAATCATGACCACAGGCATGCATTTTACCCTCAGATTTAGAACGCCACTGTAGATCAGTTTCTTCATTAACCGGAAGAGCATCAATATCACTTCTTAGCGCAATTACTGGTCCAGGATATTTTCCCCTAATTATTGCTACCAGCCCTGTATCTAATGGCAGATCTAAAATTTCAATATCATGCTCTTTCAGCAATTTTTTCAATCGCGAAGTTGTTTCATATTCTTGATAAGATAATTCTGGATGAGCGTGAAACCATTTAAATTGGGTTTCCAACTCTATTTGTAATAAATCTTTTTTCATTTTTCTTCCCCCTATGTTAATAAAAAAGATGTTCATAGCGAACATCCTCATTCTAGAATTTAATAAAATTAAAGATTAAGAATATTTGCATACACGAAAACATACTCTATACATTTGTATACAGCTACACATACACATCATATTTTGGTTCATTTTACTTGCAGTGTTCATTTTCGTATCTCCTTTCTTATTCCTACTTAATATATAGGAATACTATGTTTAATACATTAGCACATATTATTACTTTCGTCAATAAGTAAAAATAATTTTTTGAAAAAAAAGATACCTAAATTGGTATCTTATAAATCATCGGGTGTAGTTATCTTAATATTTTCATAACTTCCTATCACAACTTTTACAGGAGCCACTTTAAAATGTTCTACCAAAGAAGCATCGTCAGTAGCTACAAAATTATTAATTTTTCCCAGTTTGTAACAATCTTTAATTATGCTTGTTTTAAAAGCTTGAGGTGTTTGAGCTTGCATCAAAGTTTCTCTAGGCAATGTTTCTATAACATTTCCATCTTTACACATTTTTATAGTATCTTTTACAGGAACCATCAATAAACAAGCATCATTATTATTTAAACAAAGTAATAAATCATCTATATTTTCTTTTTTTAAATATGGTCTAGCCCCATCATGAATCAAAACATATTCCTGATTTACAATTTGTAAACCATTATAAACACTATCTTGGCGCTCTTTTCCCCCAAAAGTATAATCTATTTTACTAGATGAGATGAGTTTTTTTAAATCACTAATTTCATCTTCTTTGGTTACAACAACAATTTGTTTACATCTATCATCATTTAAAAATATTTCCATCGTCATTTCATAGACTGTTTTATCTTTAAAACGATATAACATTTTATTATAACTCAAGCCACTTCTACTGCCCTTACCAGCACATAACACAACTGCACTATAATTCATTATCTCACTTCCTCTTTTTTCTTATTGTAGCATTTAATCATTATCTTGAAAATAAACATTATTTACATATTTAATAATATACTTAAATAAGGAAGTGATCTTATTATTAAAAATATCGTTGGCTTTATTCTAAGTCTTATTGTTTTCTTGTATGGAATGCACCTGATGTCTTCTAGTTTAGATATCTTAGCAACTAACAGATTAAAAAATATTCTTTATAAATTAACTTCTAATAAATATCTTGGTGTATTGATTGGAACTGCGATTACTGCCGTTATTCATAGTTCCTCAGCAACTACAGTAATTTTGATTGGCTTACTAAATAGTCATCTTATTACTTTGAATCAAGCTACCTGGATCATTCTTGGAGCAAATATTGGTACTACTGTTACAGGGCTGTTGATTGCATTAGATTTAGGACAATCAGCAATTTATTTTTGTGGTATAGGGTTGGTTTTGATGTTATTAAAAAATAAATTAATGTATATAGGACGCGTGATCATGGCTCTAGGATTGATTTTTTTAGCCATGGATGCAATGGCAATTGCCCTTATTCCGCTTCAAAGTTCATCTTATTTTATTGAGCTGTTTGCAAAATTAAATAATCCTATTACAGCTATAATCGTGGGAACTATTTTTACTGCAATCATTCAAAGTTCTACAGCATCCGTAGGGGTCTTACAAACAATATATCAAAAAGGCTTAATTAACTTTACTATGGCAACAAATGTTATTTATGGGCAAAATATTGGTACCTGTATAACTGCTTTATTAGCTTCCATAAATGGTGATCCTAATTCTAAGCGTCTTACTATCATTCATATACTAATAAATATAATTGGTACTATTGTTTTTTTATTGCATCATATTTTATTCCATTTATTGATTTTATACACTCTTTAACCCCAAATTATATGATGCAAATAGCATATATGCATACATTTTTTAATATAATTTCAACTATTATCTTATTACCATTTGATAATATGTTAATTCATTTAGCTTACAAAATACTCCCTTTATCTCGAAAGGAGACATATAATGCTAGCAAGTATTCTTGCCCTAATTAGCAGTTATGGCTACAAAGCTATTTTTATCCTAATTACTTTAGAAAACATCTTTCCACCCATTCCATGTGAAATAATTTTAACTTTTGGAGGTTTTTTAACTACTATAACCTCATTACAACCTGTTGGAGTGGTAATTGTTGCTACTTTAGGTTCATATTTAGGATCTGTTATTCTTTATTTTATGGGTTATTTAATTAAAATCAACATACTAGAACAAATCTTAATTTATTTTCATTTTAAGCCTAATTCTCTCGAAAACTCCATTAGATGGTTTAAACAATACGGTAAACTTTCCATTTTTGCGGGGCGTTTAATTCCTATTATCCGTTCTATAATATCATTGCCGGCAGGAATAACAAAAATGAACTTTTTTTGTTTCTCTTTTTATACTTTACTAGGAACGATTATTTGGAATGGTATCCTAGTATATTTAGGAATATTATTAGGAAATAACTGGATCAAAATTCATAAATATGTTAAGCAATATGCATTGATTATTAGTATTCTATTTTTAATTATTCTAATTATTAAGAAGACAAAGCGTAAAAAAACTTAGACACTAGTCTAAGTTTTTATGCTTTAGCTTTACTTTGAAAATATTTATTTGCCTTCTTTATAATTCCACGCCCTTGTAGCTTCATATCATAATCTTTCAATATATTTTGAATATCTTCTTCTTTAACTTCATGTGGTATATTTTTTCTAATAATTTTCTTTAAATCTGTTTTTGTGAGATTTTTGAAATTAATTATTTCATCAACCCTACTCAATAATTCATCACTAAATCCATAATTACATTTTTTGTTTGTTATATTCTTTTTAAATCCTAATTTATTTTTGGTACTACCTTGATTTGAAGTCATAATAATAATCGTGTTATTAAAATAAACTTTTCTTTTATGACTATCTTCTAAATAGCCTTCATCAAACACTTGCATAAATAAATTAATAACATCTTGACTTGCTTTATCGATTTCATCCAATAAAACTACACTCTTGGGATACGTTTGTAATTGTCCTAATAATAAACTAGGTTTATCATAACCAACATATCCTGCGCAGCACCAATAATTTTTTGAACACTAGAACTATCTTTATATTCGCTCATATCTAAACGAATTAGATTTCGTGATAAATATTTTGCCAACTGCTTGGCCATTTCACTTTTACCTACCCCACTACTACCAGTAAATAGCATTATGGCTGTAGGCTGATTTGAAGGTTTATTTATTTTTAATTGGCTAATTATTTGTTCAATCGCTTCATTTTGGCCAATAACTTGATTATTTAATTTTACTTTAATTTCATCATAATCATAATTATCACTAATTTTAATAGAGGTATATTCTTCGATTACATCTTTTACTATTTGTTTTGTGATAATATGCTGTTGTCGAAACCTTGTTTTTACACACGCTAAATCAAAAATATCAATTGCCTTATCAGGAAATGTTCTATTTTTAATATAGTGATCAACATTATCAACTAAATATCTTAAAACTTCATCATCAATTTCAATCTTATGAAATTGTTCATAAAATAATTTTGTTTCTTTTAAAATATCAAATGTTTCTTCTTTAGTATTTTCTTTTAAAGTAACTATGCTAAAACGACGATTCATTGCCTGATCTTTTTCAAAGTGCTGATAATATTCTTCTGTAGTAGTTGCACCAATAATCGTTAGATCTTTTCTAGCTAAATATGGTTTTAAAATATTAGCAGCATCTATTGCTCCCTCTGCTCCACCTGCACCAATTATATTATGAATTTCATCAATAAAAATAATGACATTATCCATCTCTTTTACTTTATCAATTATTTTTCTCAATTTTTCTTCAAATTCGCCACGATATTTAGTTCCGGCAACAATACTAGACAAACTTAGCTCATAAATAATTTTTTTCTTTAATCCATCGTTTACTTGTTTTTCATTAATCAAATACGCTAATTTTTCAACTAAGGCTGATTTTCCGACCCCTGCTTCACCAATAATAAGAGCATTATTTTTTTCCCGTTTACTTAAAATCATACAAAGTTTTTCTAATTCTTTTTGTCTTCCAACAATTAAATTTCCGCCCTTCTTTACCTTTTTGTTGAGGTTAATCAGTGATTGAATTTGATCTAATTTTGTTTCTAATTCACTACTTTCATTCAATTTATAAATAATATCTTCAAAATCAACTTTATATTTTTTTAACAACTCATAAGCAACACTTTCTTCACTTTTCAATAATGCTATAGTTAAAATATTTAAAGTGACTTTACTTTTATTTTGTTCATTTGTAATGTTGACTGCTGTTTCTAAAATATTTTTAACAGCATCACTATATTCCATATAAAAAGGTTGATCATTATTTGTCCCAAACAACCTTTTTATATCCTCATATATACTTTTATCATCAACATTATATTTCTTTACCAGCTCCTTTAATTTTGAGTCGCTGATTTTTAATAATGACAATAATAAATGCTCACTCCCAACATTATTATGACCTAAATCAAAAGCAATACTTTCACCTACAACAATTGCTTTTTGGGCTTGTTCATCAAATTTTGTTAACATGGTTCACCTCTAATTTTATTATATGTTTAACACTTTAAATTATTAACGAATCACTTTATTTTAAACATAAAACCATCTCATATAAGATGATTTATATTTACATATAATAAAAGAGGCCACATGCTGCCTCTTATGAAAAAAGTTCCGCAAAAAATGATTTCTTTTTTATCTCTTTACTACTAGTACAATAACTTGCTTTTAATGTACCAGTAAGAGATTTACCTTTACCTTTACCAATAATAATTTTATATTCACCGTTATAATAGCTAGCCTCATAATCTTTTTGATGATCAGCTAATACCTGATCAATATCATCAACACCCTTGATCCACTTACGATAATCACTTATTAAGTTATCTTTTATTTTATACATTTCTTTAATATCACTTTCACTATTACTATTAGCAATTATTTTATATTTAGGATCATTACTTGAAGCATTGACAGTTACTACATTCATTAAAATTAATACTATAATAATTGTTTTTTTCATATCAGTTCACCTCAAGTTCATTATTACCAACTATGATTAAAGTATACAAAAAATTATTTATAAGAGGTATTTTTTATGGCAGAAAGAATCATGCAAAAAGAAATAATTAGTGATCCTTTTTCATCAATAAACATGGATGAAGAAATAACAGACACACTGCAAGAATTTTTAACTTTACAACAAGTTTATGATGCTGGTATTAAAGAAGTAAGAACTAAATTAGAAATTCTTGATGATGAGTTTAGAGTTAAACATGATCATAATCCTATTCATCATATGGAGTATCGATTAAAATCGGTAAAAAGTATTCTTGGTAAACTAGAAAAAAGAGGCTTAGAAGTCTCTCTAGAGTCAATTGTAATTAATTTAACAGATATAGCTGGTGTTAGAGTAATTTGTAATTATGTTAGTGATGTTTATAAAATTGCTGATTTACTTATCAAGCAAAGTGATATTAAATTAATTAAGAAAAAGGATTATATAAAACATCCAAAAGAAAATGGTTATCGAAGTTTACATTTGGTTGTTGAAATACCAATATTTTTAGCTGAAAAAGTACAACCTATTCCCGTAGAAATTCAGATTAGAACTATTGCAATGGATTTTTGGGCTAGTTTAGAACATCACTTACGATACAAAGCTGATAACGAAGTTCCTGATGGCGTTCGTGATGAATTAATTGATTGTGCTAAAACAATATCCCATCTAGATTATAAAATGCAGGGGATTCATGAAGAGCTTAATAAACCAAAGAAAAAGATATAATACGTAAAAAGGAAGATTACAAATCTTCCTTGGTTTATAAAATAATATAATAAAAAAGTTAGCTGCAATATATGTTTTTCTCAATAACTAGATTAAATAAAACAGGAAAAACAAAATAAACATCTAACTTCTTTACTCCATAACTAAAATCATTGCGCTACATCTTATACTATTTATTATAAATATTCAATAATTTTAGTTTTTAGCTATGCATTTGAGAAAACAAATGATTTTAGAAAGTTCTCCCAATTAAAACTTTTTTAATTTCTTTAAAGCTTCTGATTCTTTTGGTTGATAATCACTCCACCGAGATGCGCCGCTTACGGCACCGGTAGAAGCTACTAGAACTAGTTTACTAAACATTTTTAAAACTTTTTCCATTACTTTCTATAATACAAGGTATTGATGACAAGTCAATTACAATTAAAACATATAATAGAACATGATAAAATTCACTAGACAATAAAATAAACACCGCATAAATTGAAGTAATAATAAAAGAATATTTTTTATACTTGTACCGTTCATTTTCGCTTATCGGTCTATTTCTGTGTTCAAAAGGTGCTCCCCATATTATTAATATCAGTGTTATTATAATTATAGATATCATCAGTAGTTTGTTGATCTCTACATGTGGGTAAAGCCATATAAAGAGTATATATTTGGAAACATTAAATGTAATGCAATTAAAATTAGTATTGCAATGATATCCACCAATAAATTTTCGTAGGGTTGCATAGGACACGAAATAAACCAATGCTTGATTGACTGTCCCACTTATTATCCCAATAAATAACAACAATAATACATTAAGTAAAGATGTAGCTATTACTTCAATCCCATATAAAAATATCTCATCATCATAATTCAAAACGGTCTTGTTTTTATATATCTTTAATAACCATTTTGATATACCTTGTACCAATCATTTCACCTCCTCAATAGCCATAATAAATTATTTTTCGACAAATTTAAATAAACATGGGACGAAACGCATTTTAACGAGGATGATTTATCGGAATTATTATTGAAACATGAAATTCTAAATCTTTTTCAAAGAATTTAATACTACCACCATATTCATTTACAATTCTTTGAATACTCTTTATCCCGTGACCATGATTTTCACCAATTTTACTAGTATGTAAATTAGGATTATTTTCTAAGACTGATTTATCTATCTGATTAACAACTTCTATATATAAAAATACATCTTCTTCAATAACTATATCGATTTGAGAATTGTTTTTAGAGCAATTTTCAATCGCATTATCTAATAAATTAGATAATAACTCATTTAAATGATAATCTTTCATATACGATCTACCACTGACATTTATTTTATATTTGACCTTAATATTTTTACTTTGTGCTATCATCTTTTTATAATTAATAATTGTATTTATCAACTTATTCTCACTATTAACCGTATGAGTCACCTCTTCTAAATCATATACCCTTGAATTTATCATTTCTTTTATTTCAGAATATTTATTTTCTTCTAAATAATTTTCAATCAATAAATAATCATGTTTTAAATCATGACGCATTATCTTTATTTCTTTTGAAACTTCATTTAACTGTTTATAATTACTTTGTTCCATTTCTAACTTTTGTAATGAAAATTGAGTCTCCTGCTTTTCACGTTCTAATTTAGAAATATAGTAAACCATTACAGCTATTCCTATTACAGATAAACCTAGTGATAGTAAAGTTATGAATATTAAATGTTGACTTAATTTCATTCCTAAATAAAATTGCAACAATATTGCGTATGCAAAATAAAATACAACAGCAACAATAGTTAATAATTTCCAATATATAGGATTTAATTTTATTTCTTTTGATTTATATACGTATATAACTAGATATACAATTAAAAAGTACAAAATTTTAGCAATAATTGTTCTTAGTTCTGGAACAACAAATTCCTCTGTTAATAATGAAATCGTAATTGATAATCCTACTATTAATTCATCAAAAAACGTAATAAATAATATTTCCCAAAGATTATTTTTTGTAAAATAGTATGCATTAAGTGTTGCAGTAAGTGCAACTAATAATGGTAGAAGTATACTTGAAACAATATATGAATTTACAATATTTATCTCTAAACAAATGGGAATAAAATTTAGTATATAATAAATTCGTTTATTTATTTTTAAGTCAAAATAATTTGTAAAGAAATAGGCAGCTATTAACGATTCTACAATATTTATTATCATTCTTTAAACCTCTTCATATAATTATTATGATATGCATCAATAAAATCATTATAATTTCTTTTTAAAACAAATGATTCGCCATTTATTAATACTATTTCTTTACCACTTACACTTTTTACATATTCTAAATTTATAATCGTATAACTGTTTAATCGAAAATATTGATTAGAATCTAATTCATTTAAAAATGATTTTAATGTTCTATATACTTCATATTGCTCTTTTATCATATAGATCTGACATTTATTTCTATTAGATTCAATATAAATAATCTCTTTCTTTAAAATCATTTGTCTTTTACGATCAGAAATAATTTCAATATAATCAGTATTCTTTACATTATCTTGATTTATTTTTATCCATAATCTTTCTAAATCATGTTTTAAATTTTCTTTTCTTATGAAAAAATAAACTTTACTTGCAAATGTGTCATAAACTAAACTTTCTTCAGAAGACATATATATTATTTTAGCAAAATAATTCTTATCAATAATCATTTTACCACAATTTATACCGTTTTCACCCTCCAGCATAATATCTATAAAATAATAATCAAATTTTTGCTTTAAATCTATGCTAGATACATTGATCTTAATCACGATATCATTTTTCTCATTACCAAACTTTTCATTAATAAGATTTCCTAACTTTTTACCAAAAACAAGATCATCATCTATAATTAATACTTTCATATTATTCCCCTCCTTTTAATAACATCGAAATATCTATTTGATATCATGCATACTTTAATTCTATTAAGTATTAAAAGCGGCCCATGCCGCTTTATTAGTACGTTGAATCAATATCATAATATACTAAGTCATCGAAGGTTTGTCGACGGATCACTTCGCGAGATTTACCTTTATATGTAAATACTACAGCTGGTTTTGGTAACTGATTATAATTAGATGACATTGAATAATGATAAGCTCCAGTAGAAAACATTGCTAGAATATCTCCTGGTTCTGGATCTTGCAACATAATATCCTTAATTAAAATATCTCCAGATTCACAATTTTTTCCTGCTACTGTAATTAAATGATCTGCTGGCATCTCTGCTTTATTTGCAATAATTGCATCATATTTTGCTGCATATAAACTAGAGCGAATGTTATCTGTCATTCCACCATCTACACTAATATAATCTCGAATATCTTTTATATACTTAGATGAACCAACAGTATATAAAGTTATTCCTGCGTTTCCAACACAATAACGTCCTGGTTCTACTAAAACCATTGGTCTTTTTAATCCTCGAGCTTCAAATCCTTTAGCTATTATATCCATAATTGTATCAACAACAGTTTCAAACTCTAAAGGTTTATCTGCTTTTGTATAAGCTATCCCAAATCCTCCACCGGCATTTAATTTATTTATAACTATTCCAAATATATCATAAATTTCATATGAAATATCAACAAATTTATTCATTGCTAATATATAAGCCTGAATATCCTCAATTTGACTTCCAACATGGCAATGTATTCCATCAAAATTAATATTTGGAGCATCAATTACTTTTTTTATGGCTTTTAAATATGTATTGTCATGACTGCTAAATCCAAATTTAGTATCTTTTGCTCCTACTCGAATATAGTCATGACCTCCTGCATATACTCCTGGTGTTATTCTTACAACACCGTTAACAACGACATTTAATCTTTGCGCTATTTCTTGTACAATTTCAATTTCGTGAAAATTATCAATAATTAAATTTTCTACACCATTACTTAAAGCATATTCTATTTCTGAAGGTAGTTTATTGTTTCCATGAAAATAGATTTTCTTTGGATCAAATCCCGCTTTTAGAGCAACAGATATTTCACCAGCTGAAACACAATCAATACCTACCCCATATTCTTTTGCAACTTTATAAATAGCCAAACATGAAAATGATTTTGAAGCAAATAGTGGCAAAGTATTTTCATATTTGTCTATCATTTTTGTTTTAAGTTCATTAAATTGATGTCTAATATGTCCCTCACTCATAACATAAAGTGGTGTTCCATATTTATTAACTAAATCAGTTGCTTTAACATCATCTATGTATAGATTATTGTTTTTTATTTGTGCAAACTTTGTTTGTAATACCATAATATCCCCCTAATTAATACAATGACTTCAATGTATAAAGACCATTATCTTTATCAATTAATGCATAGGCAGCACTAATTGCTCCTTGGACAAATACTTCTTTTGATAAAGCACTGTGCTTTATTTCAATTATTTCATCAATTCCTGCAAACATAACTGTATGTTCACCAAAAATTGTTCCACCACGCATTGCTTGAATACCAATTTGTTCATGCTTTCTTTTTTCATGTAATGAACTTCGATCAGTCACAGCAGTAGTTTCACCAATTTCTTCTTCCATCACCTCATATAGTAATTTAGCAGTTCCTGATGGCGCATCTATTTTTTGATTATGATGTTTTTCAAGAATTTCAATATCATATCCTGCCTGATAAAATTCTTTAGCCACTTGACGTAATATTTTGGTTACCATTTGTACTCCATATGATGTGTTATATGATTGAAAAATCGGAATTTGTTTTGCAGCTTCTTTAATTTTTGTTAGCTGTTCATCATTATAGCCTGTTGTTGCAATCACTAACTTTGTCTTATTTGTCAAAGCATAAGATAATATGTCATCTAAATTATTAGGGTGAGAAAAGTCGATGATAACATCGGCTTTTTCTCCACACTCCGTTAAAGACCTATAGCTTTTTTCTGGAATCTTTTCATCAAACTCATAACTTACAACAGCCACTAGATCCATATCATTTTGGCTTCTTACCTTATTAGCAACTTTTTTACCCATTAATCCATAACCATATACTATTACTTTCATCTTAGAACCCCAATTTTTCAAATGCATCCATCGCATCAAATAATAGTTTTTTATTTTCTTCTGTTGTTTCAATTAATGGTAATCTTAATGTCGCTCTACAAACACCCATTTTAGCTAATGCTGCTTTAGGCATAATTGGATTAATATCAGCAAATAAGTAACGACTAACTGGTTCTAATGCATACGCAAGTTCTTGAGCTTTTGGCAAGTCACCTTTTAGTGCTAACTGAGTTAATAATTCAGTTTGACGAGGATAAATGTTTGATAATACTGAAATTACTCCTTTTCCCCCAGCACAAATAAATGGCAGAATATTATCATCACATCCTGAATACATATCAAAATCCATACCTTGAGTTTTTGCTAGAACTTCCATTGCATAAGCTATATCATCAGTTGCATCTTTCATAGCAACAATATTTTTATGCTTTGCTAGTTCTACAACTGTCTCTACATTTATTTTTACCCCTGTTCTTCCTGGAACATTATAAAGAATCATTGGAATATCAACAGCATCTGCAATAGTAGTATAATGAGTAATCAACCCACGTTGACTTGTTTTATTATAATATGGTGTAACAACTAAAATAGCATCAGCACCTTTTTCTTTAGCATATTTAGCTTTTCTTAATGCTGTTGCTGTATCATTAGATCCTGCTCCAGCAATAACTTTTATACCAGTTCCTTGCGCCATTTCTAATGTAATATCTAGTAATTTAAATTCATCATCAATATGAATAGTTGCTGTTTCACCAGTTGTTCCATTAACTAATAAAGCTTTAACACCTCCATCGATCATTCTTTGTACTTGTCTTTTAAATCCATCATAATCAATACTTCCGTCTTCATGCATTGGTAATACTAGTGCAACTGCACTTCCTTCAAAAATAGCCATAATTTCCTCCTATATATTTAAGCCAAAAGTTTCATCTAATTTTTTCATTGCTAAATCTTTGTCTTTTTTATCAACGATAAACGAAATTGTTCTTTTTGACGTAGTTACTTGATAAAAATGTATATTATTTTCACCTAAAATAGTAAATACTTTTGCCGCTGCTCCTGGTGTGACTTCGATCAACTTTCCACCAACAGCAATTTTAAAATATTTTCGATTAGTCGCAATCTCTAATTGTTTAACTTCTTTTTTAAACACATTATTGCTTCATTTAAATTTTTTTGATATTTTTCATCTAATGTTATTTCTATCTGCATCGCATCTTCAATCATCACTTGAGAAATCATATCAATATTAACATCACAATTGCTTAAAATCGTAAAAATCTTGGCAATTATCATTGGATGTTTTGGTACATTTGTCAATTTTAACTGAATAATATTTTCTTCATAACTCACTGCTTCAATAATCTTTTCCATCATTGCTCTCCTTTACAAAAAAATTGCAATGAGTATCATTGCAACATAAACACGTATGAACAATGATAGCTCACCATTACCATTCGATAATGACAGTCTTATAGATATTCTCTATAAGCCCAGAGTATAAATGCATGCAATCATTTATCCCTTCGGCGAAAGTTCCTCTATTTTTATCTAGTTTGCATCATCCAATAAAAACTTCATAACTATTCGCGCCTCTATCTTACAACTTTCCTACAATATATCACAATCAACATCATATTACAATACTAATTATACCGCTTTATGCAATGTTTTTATATATATTTAATAATGTTTTTTGGCTTTATATCTCAATATATGAATATCTCTACCTTATTATGATTTATTTCTTATATATTAAAAATTCATAACTAATAAATCTTAGTTACGAATTTAATTAATATGCTATATTCCATTATAAATATCTATATTTAACTCTTTTTCAGATTTTGCTACTAATGTAGCTGCGGTTGCTGCTCCAATAACATTTGTTGCAGTTCTAGCCATATCTACAATACTTGAAATCGGTGCTAACAATACAATTATTTCAATTGGTAAACCAGCTGCTGCAAATACTGCTGTTGCTGTAATCGTTGCTGTTCCAGGAACTCCTACCGTTCCTATAGATACAACTACTGCCAAGACTACTAAAAATAAATATTGTCCTATTGAATAATCTATATTTAAAACATTAATTGCAAATACTGCTAATAATGTCGGCCATATACCTGCACATCCAGGCATACCTAAATTAGCACCTAAACTAGCTGTAAATGATGCAATATCTTCATTTACACCAATTTTACTCACTAATTGACGAATTGTTACCGGAATCGTACCAATACTACTTTGAGATGTAAACGCTACTACTCCAGCTGGCCATATTCCTTTAAAAAATTTAATAGGATTTAGTTTTCCAATTACTTTTAACAATATGCTTTCAACCCCAAATATTTGAATTATGCTCAATAAATATGCTAATCCCAAAATACTTAGTAATGGAATAATATCATCTATAGTACTCTTACTTACTGCTCGGGCAATCAAAGCTAAGACTGCATATGGTGTAAAACCTATTACAAAATTAACTACTTCACCTAATACCCGATTACCTGCATCAATAAATTGTTTAAACGGTTTTACTTTCTTAGGATCTTTATTAACTATTCTATTATATGCAATAGCTACAATAATAGCAAAAATTACTATTGGTACTACTTCCCCATTTAACCAGCTATTAATAAGATTTTTGGGAAATAACCCAGTAATTGTATCTACAAATGAAGGAACTTCTGTTGCCTTATAATTTGTAGAAAGTTCATAATTAAATCCACTACCTATTCTTGTTATTACTGCAAGAATCAATGTAATTAAACTAGCAGTAAATGTATTTAATAATAAGTAAATTATTGTTTTTAAACTTACTTTTTTTAATTTAATAGAAGCTTGTAGATTAGTAATACTGGAAATAATACTAAATAACAGCAGTGGTACAACAATTGCAGAAATAAGATTAGCATATATCGTTCCTATAGCTTCTAAATAAAGATAATTTTCCTTAAAAATTAAACCAACTATTATTCCTAAACCTACTGCTAAAATAGTTAGCACACTAAAATCAACTTTTTTCTTTTTAAGAAAATAAATTAATATAAAAAATATAACAGCAAGCACTAAAGCTCCTAATTCTAAAATATTTTTATTCATTTAATTGTCCCCTTTTCTCTTTAATGTATATTAGAATAAAGAGCACAATATAATTAAATTGTTACTCTTTATTAAAAAAACAGCAACAACATCGTCCCATTCTAAAATTATTTCGTAATTGTAGTTCTAATACAAAGTTCATAACTTTTACCTCTTTTCCTATATGAATAGTATGTTAATACATTATAATATATTAAAAAAATTGTCAAGTTATATATAATTTAATTTATAAATATTATATAACTATCCTTTTTAATATTTTTCAAAAATTAAAGAGCAGTGTTACCACCACTCTTTAGATTTAATATATTTTATATACTATTAAATACAATTTAATTTTTAATTCCAATATTTTTTCTTTTTAGAAAGATAGTATAAAGCAGTACTTAATGCCAACATTGTAATTGGTGTAATAATAGTTATATCATCACCTGTTTTTATACTTACTGTCGTATCTCCAGATTTTACTGGTGCTGATACATTCATATCTGCTATATTGACAGTTTGTAATTCAGCTAATCCTTTCATTAAGACAGCTTTTGCCTTATCTACTTCTGCTTGTGTTGCTTCTGGATCTTCTAATACCGCTTTTGCTTCATTTAAAGCATCTGCGACTACTGCCCATGTTTTAGCACTATAATTTGCAGCGTTTAAGCTATTTGCCTTATTGATCAACTCTTGTAATAAGTCTTTATTTGGTTTTAATCTTAAGTTCAAGAATGCTTTTACTAATTCTGTAAATACTTCATCAACTTCATCTTGCATTGCATTTTCATCAGCTAATACATCATTAGCTTTATCTAATGCTGGTAACATATCAGACCATGATGATTCAATGTATTTACTTTCATCTAATCCATTGATTTGATCTACTTGTTTTTGTAATGCTGTTTTGTCACCTTTGTAGAATTCCAACATCTGCATTGCACTTGCTAGTCGATCAAAGGCATTATTTACTTCTTCTTGAGTAGCTTTTTCATTACTGTATACTGCTTTAGCATTTTCTAATGCTTCATTGAATTCAGTTACTACTACAGGTACGACATTTTCTAAATCTGCAGCTTCTGCCATATCAATAGCTATAGCTAATGCTAATTTATTAGTTTCAATAACTTTTTCAACTAATGCTCCTCTAGCAACCACTAATGCAGATTTAACTGTATTTACTTCATCTTGAGTTGCATCTTCTCTATCTAACATACTCTTAGCATCTGTCATTGCATTAGAGAACAGTACCCAAGTTTCTGTTGTAAAGTTTTCTTCTTTAAGAGTTAAATATTCATCATATAATGCTTGTAATTCACTCTTATCTACATCTACACTACCATAGAAACGCATTTCTGCTACACTTACGCAACTATTAATAGGATTTCCTAATGTTTCTAAAATAGTCACTTTAACATATCTTGCATCTGTTGGTATAAATTTCATTTGTTTAAATACAGTTTTATCAAGTAATTTAGTACCATCATTGTCAAATTCAAATTGTCCAAGATCTATATAATCTTGACCATCTGTACTTACTGATATAGCAGCTTTAATGATATCACCATTATTTCCACCTTGACGAGGTAAGAATGTTACATCACTTAATTTATATATGCTTCCTAAATCAACAACAACCCATTGTGGCATACCACTTGATGTACTTAACCAATATGAACCAATATCATTATCTAAAATATTAGCTGCACCTTCACTGCGACTAGCTTCTCCACTTGATTCAACTACAGCTATATTTTCAATACGATTAGCTGGATTTACAGCTTTTAATTCTAGTGTTTTGATTGCTCGTTTAATTTTACTTACTACTTGATCTACTTGATCTTGAGTTGGACTATTAGTTAATAGGTCCTTTGCTTCACTAATTACATTCGATAATACAGTATAACTATCAATAGTATAGAAATCTTTATTTAAAGCTTCTGCTTGATTTAAGATATCTATTAGTGTATTTGTATCAGTTCCTGTTTTTACTGTTACAGTTTGAGTAACTGAAATTTCATTATTATCTACTGAAGTTGCTGTAATTTTTGCAGTGCCTTCTTTTAATGGCTGCAACATAAATGCAAATCCACTTTCTGTTTTAATAGTTAATACTTTAACTACATCTTCGTCATCACTTGTTACTGTGTAATAAGGATTTAATGCATCATTAGGGCTAACTTTAGCACTAAAGTCACTTAAACTTCCTACATATAAAGTTTCTTTATTATTTTTGTCTAAAGTAATTCCTGTAACTGGAACATCATGTGCATATGCACATTCGATTTCTCTTAATGTTAACATACGATCGTATGGATTATTTGAATCACCAGCAATACCTGTCGCATGTTCAAAAGTAATATTTACTGTCTTAACTTCTACTGCTTCATCTAATTCAAAAGTGAATACTCCATCACTTGGATAGTTAGTGTATGTTGGATTGCCACTACTATCTAATGAATAACTTCCTATCGTACCTAAATCAATTGTTGTGCCATCTGTAGTAACTACATTAGCACTTACAACACGTGGAGCTCCATTTCCAGTTGGGCGTCCATAAATACGTACAATATTCATTAATTGTCCGTCCATATCTAAATGTAGATTTACAGGTAATGTAATTTCTGGTTTTAATACACCATCTACTTGATTATCTTCAATATCCCATTTTAATTCAAATTCTTCATCAGCAGCACCATTGTATAATGCATCAAAAGAATTTTGTTGAATCAATTTATCAACATTAGTTCCATCATCAGTTGGATATGCATTATTTGTAATTGTTGTCTCTTTTACTTCTACTGCTGTTTCAACTTTATCAGGAGTTTCAGGAATTATCGTATCACCATCAATATTAGCATCAATATATGATAACTTTGGTCCTATTAATTTTGCAATACCATTAGTTAATGCAAAAGTTGTATCAGTTTTTGCTTTTAATGTAATAGTACCAAGCTTAATTGTACCATTTACCAAATCTTGATCTCCTATATTTGTACTAACGATCGTTAACTCACTTCCAATAGTTCTAGCTCTCATTTTAGCTATTGTCATCATATCAATTACATCATATGACTGACGATATCCTTCGTAAGAGAAGTTATCAGTGTCAATTGGAAGAACTTCACTGAAAGCATTAATATTCTTCAAACCTACACCAAGTAAAGTAATATTAACAGTTTCTTCAGCTTTTACTTCATTTTTATCGGCAATCAACATTATCTTTCCATCAGGATTACCAGTTTTATTAGTACCACCATCTAATTTAGTTGTAATATAAGAAATATCATAAGCATCTATTACATTATCGCCATTAATATCAGCATTATTTGTTTGTGATACATAAGTAAAGTCTGAATCTTTATTTGTTAATCCTGTATAGTTTTCAATCCATGTTAAATCATTGCTATCAACTTTACCATCTAAAGTTACATCACCTACTGGATATGTTTTTGAACCATCTACTTTATATGGCATAACTTCTGTCATACATACATAAGTTCCAGCTGGTTTTGAAATAACCATTCTCATATAACGCATTTTAGCACCATTTAAAGCAATTGACTTAACAGATGAATCATTGGATAACTGTACTTTATCTACTACAGTTGTAAAGTTAATACCATCAAGACTTCCTAAAATAGTTACTTCTCGAGGTTGTTGGTTTAAATAACTACTATGAGGATAAATATCAACGTGATCCATAGAATTTATTTCTTTATAATCAAAATCAATAACTTTATCACGATTGTTAACACTAGCATCTGTCCAGTTAGTAAACCAATATGCATTAGTATCACGATCAACTAGATTCTTAGCTGAATATCCCGCTGCACTATCGTTAGTTGTAACTTCCATGCCTGCTGGAATATTACGATATGGATTTTCTATTGTCTTTGCACTCAAAGCCTCACTCCATGGCGAATATCCATCACTATTTGCAGCTCGAACTCTAAATGTGTGAGTAGAGTTATATGCAAGACTGCCTACTAAAAATTCATTAGTTGTTATACCAGAATTGATTTTACCATCAATTTCTAATTGATATTCGGTTGCTCCTTCTACTACATCCCAAACTAATGGAATTTCAGTTGGAGTAATTTGATCTTCTAATGCTACAAGACCTGTTGGAGCTGTTAAAGTATCAGTCTCTTGATTACCAGCTAAGTCTTGTTTATTTTCAAATCCTTTAACTGTTACTTCAATTGCATTTTTGCTCACATCTGTATTTTCAACTTTTACATATAATTTTGGAGTTGTTGTAATTTCAACGTTAGCAAATTCGCTTCCTTCAGTAGCATATTTATTTAAATTAGGTGCTTCATCATAGTAATAAACATTACCAGTTGCATTATCAAAAGCTTCTTTACTATCAACTGCATTAAATTCAACAGCTGAAGAACCTACTTTACCAGTTACAGCTTCAGGAGCTTTTGAAACATTAACAACAAAAGTAGTATCTCTATTTGAATCATAACCTTTATAAGTTCCTTTAGAAGCTTCTGCACGTAAAACAGCTTCATCATCTTTTACTTCAGAAGTAAATCTAGTAGAAACACTACTTCCATAATTAACTTCTTCTTTATTAGAATAATCTAATGTAACACCATCATCTTCAAATAAATCATATGATGTTTTTCCTTCAGGCCAGAATTCAATAATACGTTTTGTTTTATCTAATCCTTTTGGATTAGTTTCAGTGATTGGGGCAACATTATTATTTTCTTCGTACATTGGTACAATAGCACCATTTTTAACAAATAATGGTAATTTCCATAATGGCGCATCGAAGTTATTTAAGAAACTTCCACCACGATATTGTTTACCAGTAAAGTAATCAATCCAAATTTGGTTTTCATCAGGTAAATATATTCCATTACGGATATCATTACCATGTTCATCCATATTTGTATCTTGGTAAACCGGTGCAACCAAGAAATTTTCACCAAACATATATTGGTAACGTACACTGTTTTCATCATATGCAATTGGATCATCTGGATATTCAAGGAACATTGCTCGAATCATTGGTAATCCAGTTACAGCTTCATTAGCTGTTGTATAAATATAAGGCATTAATTCAGCTTTTAATTTTAGATACATACGGTTGATTGAAGTAGTATCTTCACCAAAATTATATGGTTTTTTTGCATAATCTCCCCAACCATCCATATTTAACATTAATGGTGTAAATGTTTTCCATTGGTAATCACGAGTTGTTATTAAAGAAGAACCTCCAAAGATTCCATCCATATCACTACCAACATTTGGATTACCACTTAAACTTTGTCCGATATATGTTGGAATATGGAAACGAATATATTCCCAGTTACCACCAGTTTGGTCACCAGTCCAAATTCCACCATAACGTTGTGTACCAGCCCATCCATCTAATGTAATGATCGTACCACGTTCACCAGTGTTAGACAAAATATCATAAGCTTTATCCAAACCAGATAGAGCCATTGAATAACCCAAACCAACCCATGCAACGTCAGTTTTTAAAGTACGGATACCACCAGTATTTACTTCTTTTTCAAAATCACGTTGTAAATGTGGTGCAGTTCCTGCTATTGGTGTTAAGTAACTTTGAGTCCAAAGACCTGTTCCTACACCAAATTTATTAGCATATTCAGTAAATTGTCTTAAATTTTCTACATTATCATCAATTCCTGTTACAGGATCATCAGATTGACCATATCCACAACCATAACCATCATTTGGTAAAAACCATCCAAATGGCATATCGTTATCAACATAACCATCAACAACTGCTCTAGCAGAGAATTTATAATCATCATCATTAGTTCCATTTAATGTTTCTAAATGTTTCTCCCTCAAGTGCTACTCCTTCACGATTAGTTTCAGTATATCTTTTACCATCCTCTAATAACCACTTACCGTTATCATTTTGTTTCCAAGCATCGCGATTATAACAGTTTAAATGTCCTAGATAGAAAGCACTTTCTGGATATAATACCGGATTACCTGTAATTTTATAATAATCCTGAAGTAATTCCGTTGGTGTGTCATCGACAAAATAATATGCATCAAAACGATCTTCGTTATGTAAAGTTGTTGTTTCGTCTGCTTTTGTATTTCCAAAATCATAAGACCCTGCACGCCAAGTATTTCTCATTACTCCATAACCTGCAGTTGTCCAATAAAATGGATTTGGTGAAGCTACTCCACCATCTGTCCAAGCACTTTCATTTGCAATATTAATTGTTTTACCAGTATGATTAAAACGGCCATTTTGTGTTCCACCACCAAAATATTGAGCACTACTATCATTTTCTAAAGTTTGAATAGTGTAACTTCCATCTGTATATTCATCTTGATACCAGTCTTTCATAAATTCTGGATCATCGTAATCAAAAATATGAGCACGTACATATTTTAATGGTTCTTTTTCTTGCCAAACTACTTTATCATTTTCTTTATCAATTAACTTCATTTTTGCAGTTTCTTTATCAATCTGCAATTCTACTTTATTAGTAGCTATTTTTATAGTATCCCCTTCACTTAGACTTGGTATTGGTTTACTATATTCATCAGATTCATCACTTTGTTGAGTGATTACACCTGTATGACTCTTTGAACGAGGCTCAGGTGTTTCTGGGAAATCCCCATCTGGATCCATATTAAATCTAAACAAATTATCTTCTAAAAAAGTAATCTTTGTTTTTTCTCCACTTACATAAGTGATATATACTTTATTCCCTTCTTGTCTTACATCACTTACTGAACCTAATACATGTTCTTGTGTATCGATTTCTTCAGCTTTCACTGTTAAAGTGGAAATAGAAAAAACACTAGTCAATACCATTGCAGCAGTTATAGCAGCAACTCCAATTTTCTTAATTAATTTTCTTTTCTTCATAGTCTTTTCCCTTCTAACTAATAATTTTAATTTTTTCTTTAGTTTATTATTCTTCAAATCACTCCATTTCCTTTTTGTTAAGTTCCCGCTTATTATTTACTTAACATATTATTTCTCTGCCTTATACTTTTATGGTAGCGCATACATTAACCTTTGTAAAGCAAACGAATGCAATTTATTATGATAATTGTTTCTTATTTAATACAATTTTTACTAGTATCATATTTTTAAGTTTTTTTATTTTTTATTATTTAAATATAATATTAATTCTATTTCCAACAATCATAAAAAGACAAGAGATTAAATTCAATTAATACAATTTATAGATCCCCTGTCTTTTCTAATTTCTTTTTCGAATATTTTTAAGACTAAAAATTTATTCATCCTTAATAATATTTTTACTACACCAATATGTGACTAAAAAATAACCACCATAAATTAAAATTAATATAGATGCTGTTATTAAAATACTATTAATTAAACTATCAAACGATACTGCAGTAGAACTAATCATTATTCTGCATACTTGAATCCCAAAAATAGAGTGAATAATAGCCAAAATTAATGGAAAACTGAAGTAAATAGCAATCTGTCTAAATAATGATCTACTTATCATTTTATTACTTACCCCTAATTTTCTAAGCATTTGATATTTTCCTTTGTTATCAATGCTTTGTGATAATTCTTTCAAAGCAATAATTACCGCACTAGAAATCAAGAAAACTATTCCAAGATATAAACCAACAAAAATAACCATTGCTCCCATACCAATTGTCGTACTATAAATATCTAAGCGTGTATTGACTGATAATCCATTATCACTAAGTTCAGGAATTTTATTGACAATAAATTTATCATAATCTTTTTTATTACTGACATTATAATTAGCCACTAAATAGCTGCTGCTTACTTCCATATTTTCAACAGCTTCATCCGGTACAACATAAAAACCACCATTCATATGACTAGATGACATTATTAGAAAACCATCTTGGCATTGATCAAATTTACTACGATACTTTTTTCCATTCAAAAAGATATCTGGTTTATTTTGTAAAAGATTATTTCTTACATATTTGATATTTTCATAATTGCAAACGACTACATATTCATCTTTTAAATTATATGTTGGAAGATTATATAGTTTTGCTAATTTATTATAATCACTCAATTTTACAATTTCTTCAGAAGTACTTAAATATTTTTCTGTTGCATCTGTAAATTCATTACCATAGGTATCTCTTAGTGTTAATTGATTACTTTGATAAACATTAAATTCTAGAACTTCTTTAAAATCTTCTGTTACATTTATTTTATTATTTAATAATTCTTGTTTAATTGAGTTATGAGTATTTGTACTGATCTGTATATCAGCTGGTACTAATTCATTCATCACATTCTTAGTACTATTATTCATAGTAAAAGCTGTTGAAAAGATACAAATTGTAATAAATAGCATTAGACAAATAATCGTTGTGGAAAATACTGTAGTATTTATTTTACTACTGATTTCTTTTAGCGTAAAACTATTAAGATTCTTAAAATATACTCCTTTTAATGAAGTTACTACTTTTATCAATAAACCTGATAACGACCAGAAAATTAAAAACGTCGCCAGAAAACCATAAAACATTTGTAACAAAACTGAAAATGCTGTATCTAAATTACTAGCACCAGCTGTTACATTGTAATATGCATAAATCAATAAAGATATTGAAAAGATAAAAACTAGACTGCAAAGAAATACATTTTTTATTTTTATTTCTTCATTTTTTTTATCTGCAGCCAATAAATCAATTAATTTACATTTACCAATTTGAATAGTATTAAAAAACATTACCAGCAGATACATTATTCCAAAATATATAACTGTTTTAATACATGTACTATTTGAAAAAACAAATACAAATTTATCCATATCAGCATCAAACATACTACCTACGATAATTGACATTACCTGCGATAAAATAATTCCGATAAGTAATCCAATAATAAGAGAAATAAGACCAATACAAATTGTTTCACCCAATAATATTTTAGAAATTTGTTGCTTTGACATTCCTAATGTCATATATATACCAAATTCTTTTTTTCGTCGTTTGATTAAAAATTGATTAGCATAAATAATTAAAAAACCTAATACAAATGATACAAAAACACTAAGTCCAGATATTATTTTTGTCATTAATTCAATTAAATCTTTTGTAGATTTAGTTAAAGATAACATTACTGTTTGACTTTCAAGTGAATTAAAAATATAAAAAATTGCTACTCCTAATACTAATGTAAAAAAATATATTGCATAATCTTTAAAACTTTTTCTAATATTTTTTAAAACCAAATTAAATAACATCGTTTACATCGCCTCCTAAAATTGAGACAACATCAATAATTCTTTCAAAAAATATTTTTCGCTCATCATTTCCACGATCAAGCTCATTAAAAATTTTTCCATCTTTTATAAAAATAACTCTAGAAGCATAACTAGCACTAAAAACATCATGCGTTACCATTAAAATAGTTGTATGATAGTCATTATTTAATTGTTGAAAACTTTCTAATAACATTTTAGAACTTTTCGAATCTAATGCTCCTGTTGGTTCGTCTGCTAAAATTAGTTTAGGATTAGTCACTATTGCTCTAGCACATGCAACTCTTTGCTTTTGTCCTCCAGACATTTCATAGGGATATTTGTTCAAGATATCACTAATATTTAGTTTTTTTGCAGCATCATTAACGCGAATATCTATTTCCTTAGCTTTAACCTTGAGAATCTGTAAAGCTAGAGCAATATTTTCATATGCCGTCAAAGTATCTAATAAATTAAAATCTTGAAAAATAAAACCTAGTTCTTCTCTTCTAAATTTATCTAGTTCATTTCCTTTCAATCTTGTAATATCCTTTTTTTCAAGATATATATGGCCAGCTGTTACTCTATCAATTGTAGAAATTACATTAAGCAAAGTCGTTTTGCCAGAACCACTCGCTCCCATAATCGCAATAAAATCACCTTTAGCAACATTCAATGAAATATTACTTAAAGCTTTAGTAAGATTACTTTTATTACCATAATATTTACTAATATTTTCAATTACTAATACATTTTCCATATTTCATCCTCCTTGCTTTTATTATAGAAAAAAAGTAATTGTAGTAACATCGATGTATCTTACAATTACCTTACGATTCTGTAATACTCTTCATCTTCAAAACAAATGCTCACTTTGGTATACTGTTGAACCTTTGATTCAATCATGATCTTATGTCCTAATTTATCACATAATAATTTTGAAATATAAAGGCCCATTCCTGTCGAACTAGATACTATACGACCATTATTTCCCGTAAATGATTTATCAAATACATGTTTTATATCTGTTTGATCAATACCTATTCCATTATCAATGATTTCTAAAATAATATTTTCTTTTTTGATTACATTAAAACTAATTTTACAATTCTCTTTTCCACGATATTTAATACTATTACTAACGATCTGATTAATAATAAATTCAAGCCACTTACTATCACTTAAAACAGTTTTATTAATATCACCTATTTTTATCTTAATTTTTTGATACAAAAAACTATCTTGATTTCTTTTTATTACATTATTTATAATATCTTTTAAATTACATTTTTTTAATAAATAATCTTGTTCACTATTTTCTAACCGCGTATAGTATAATACCTGTTCAACATAATTTTCAATTCTATTAATTTGTTCTTTTAATTTTCTTTCATTAGTTTCATGATTATGAATCATTAATTTACTACTCGCAATCGGCAGTTTTACTTCATGAATCCATAATTCGATATATTCTTTAAAATCTTTTATATTTTGAAAATAAGTTTCAATTTCTTCATACATTGATTTATCAATTTCATATAATGAATCACATAATATTTGTCCTTCTAAAAAATCTGGTTTCTTGATTAATTCACTAATCAAACATTTCTTATCTAATTGTTTTAATTTAGTATTAAAATCCTGATAAAACTCTTTTTTTCGATAATAATCATAACTATGAATAATGATCATAAATATTATCAAAGTTATTGAAACAACAATAATCAAACTATTTACCACTTTAAACATTATCAAAAATAATTCAATTATTAAAATCATCAAAAACCATAAAATAAAATCAACAAATTTATCTTTTATATAACTACGTATTTTCATATTAAAATATATCCTTGGTCTCTTCTTGTTTCAATTACATCAATTAAGCCAATCTTTACAAGTTTTTTCTTTAATCTTGTCATATTAACTGTCAAAGTATTATCATCAATAAATTTATTAGTTCCCCACAAATAATTCATAATTCCATCGCGACTTACGATCTTTCCTTGATTAACTAACAAAAAATAAAAAATACTCATTTCATTTTTACTCAGTAATAATTCATGATCATTCTTTTCTAAAACACTTTTTGACAAATTAACATTAACACCTTGATAATATAATTTAGTTTCTTTATTTTGTAATCTCTTAAAAACAGCCTCGATATGCAATAATAAAATCGTTGGGTTATAAGGTTTCGTAATATAATCATCTGCTCCATAACTCATCGCTAAAATTTCATCCATCTCACTATCTTTGCTTGTAACCATGATTACCGGAATACTAGATTTTTTCCTTAACTGCTTTAACAGTTGTTGTCCATTTAAATATGGTAACTTAATGTCTAATAAAATTAAATCAGGAGCTATTTTAATTATTTCTTCTAAAGCATTATCAAGTCTTTGTAAAATTACTCCATGATAACCATTATTATCTAATAATATTTTTAATTCTTCTCGTAGTTCTAAATCATCTTCAATTATTAATATTTTCATCAAATCACCCATATATATTATACTATATTTTATTCAATATTATTGTAAGCTTACAAAATTGAAAGAATTAAAATAGCATATTAGATCAATTTTCCTTTATTCATAACTTTATTAAACAGTTTTTCTGTTTCTTCAAATTGTTTCAAGATAGCCTCGTTACTAGGCTTTTTTAACATCTGTGCCTGTTTATCACCAACTAAAACATCTAATTTAGAATCGATATTTTTTAATAACATTATTATTTCATCCAATTTTTCTTCCATAGTAATTTTTCTCCTCTGCATATTAAATTAAATAAGATAAAAATATTGTTGCTAGTCCAAGAAAAAAGAAAAAACCAAGAACATCGGTAACTGTTGTTACAAAGACCCCACTTGCAAGAGCTGGATCAATATGTAATTTTTCTAAAATTACAGGAATAAAATAACCTGCGATATTTGCTAAAATCATATTTAAAAACATCGCTAATCCAGTAACAACACCAAATATAGGATTACC
The DNA here is from genome assembly GCA_000508865.1 of Clostridiales bacterium VE202-01. GTDB lineage: Bacteria > Bacillota_I > Bacilli_A > Erysipelotrichales > Coprobacillaceae > Thomasclavelia. Next base: position 21,477 of record BAHP02000059.1, on the reverse strand, counting down.
TTCAAAAACCATTGAGCCTAAAGCAACTAAAATTCCAATAACTATCCCACTAATAAATCCAACTGCAATTTCTTTAAACATAATTTTAATTGCATTTTCTTTTGTTAGTTCACCTAGTGATAATCCTCTAACTACAATTGTTAATGATTGAGTTCCTGCATTGCCGCCCATTCCTGTAACAATAGGCATAACAGTTGCTAAAGTAACTACTTGAGCAATTGTTCCTTCAAAGATGCTAACTACCGAAGCTGCTAAAACAGCTGTAAATAAATTAACTATTAACCATGGTATCCGACTTTTAAATGATTCACTAACAGTTGAATCTAAACGTTCTTCAGAATCAACACCACCTAATAAATTAATATCTTCTGTATTTTCTTCTTGAATTACATCAATAATATCATCAAACTCAATTACTCCTAATAAATGATCCATTTCATCTACTACCGGCATTAAAATAAAGCCATATTTTTGAAATTTCTTTGCCACTTCTTCTTGATCTTCATTATACATGATCGTTTTCACATTAGGATTAGTAATATCGATTATTTTAGTATCAAAAGAGTTAGTAACGATATCTCGAAGTGAAACAACTCCTTTTAAGATATTTTGAGGATCTACTACATATAAATAATAAGCCGCATCTTGTTCTATATTTTCTTGTAAATATTTAAGAGTTTTTTCAACTGTATTTAAAGCTCGAATACTTATATATTCCGTAGTCATTATACCACCAGCAGTATCTGGTTCAAATGTCAATAGACGTTCAACATCTTCTTTATCGTCTTTATCCATTTTGTTTAAAATATCCTGCTTTTCTTTTTCTTCTAACTCGCCAACTAAATCAGTAATTTCATCATTAGCCATTTCGTCTAATATTTTACGTTGTTTGAGATCTGAAAATAATTTTAGTAATTCATATTGATCATCTTCATCATCTTCTTCTTCAATAACACTAGCCACAACACTATTAGGTAAGTTATCCATTAACTTCTTTATACTATCTTCATCTTCATGAAGAATATCTAAAATATCTGCAGGATGAATATTAGTGATTATTTTCTTTATTTTTTCAATATCACCACTTAATAAAATATCCTTTAACTCTTCTTTATTTATTTTATTATTCATATGTTTCCTCCATTTTAGGAATAATTAACTACTTTTATCACTTCTTTTTGTCATTTTATCATATATTTTATACTAGTAGCGTAATTTTTATTAGATCTGCTTTAATTAATTTTGCCAAATTTCACTATATTTATTTTAGTTAATAATACAAAATATAAACATTATTAAAAAAAGATATAAATCAAATTATATCTTTTCTTACATCTCATTATTTTTTAACTAATGGTGCCATTCTCGTTGTTATATAATTATCTATCCATTCTTGGCTGGCAGCTTCATGAATATATTTACCATCAATTTTCTTAGTTAAATAAACTATTGGTTTTTGTTTTGCTGTTGCAACAACAAACGAAAAACCTTCGATATTAGTTGCAGCACCCCATTGTCCCTGATTATTCATGGCAATCAATGAGATATCACCAGCTTGACCGCGCCGTTCTCTTAACTCTTGATCAAACATATTGACTGCTTTTTCACAGGCATCTTGGGGATGCATCCCTTCTTTCATTAAGCGAACAATTTCATATGACATACAACCTTTCATAATATCTTCACCTAAACCAGTAGCACTCGCTCCGCCAACTTTACTGTCAACGTAAAAGCCAGATCCCGCAAGTGGAGAATCGCCAACGCGTCCCGCCTTTTTCATAAACAAACCACTTGTTGAAGTAGCTGAGGTCATTTTTCCATGCGTATCTAAACATACCATCCCAACTGTATCATGACCTGTATAAGGCTTTATTTCTTGCTCTCTAACTTCTTTGATACGATTATGATAATGAATTTTAGCCCGCTCAGTTAACATGTTTTTTCGTTCAAAACCGGCTTTATGAGCATATTTTTCGCCTCCTTGACCAACTAATAGATTATTTACCTTTTCTTTTGATAAATGTCTTGCAATAGCAACTGGATTGGCATAATCTTTAATAGCTGCTACGGCTCCGATATCTAACGTATCTCCATCCATATAAGCAGCATCTAATTCAACTTCCATTTCTTCGTTTGGCAAACCACCAAAACCTACTGATTTATAATATGGAAAATCTTCTACTTCTTTAACAGCAGTTTCTATTGCATCGCCAGCATCACCGCCATTCTTTAACATTTCCGTTGCTTTTTCGACTCCATCCAGGGCCATTTGCCATGTAGCAATAATTCCCCACATATAATTACCTCCTCTTTTTATTTAAACATTAGAATTTATCAAGATTCTTTTAAACAAAAAACGTATTTATATGTTATCATCTATTTTTAAACTATGCAACTTGACAAATTTTTTTCATTATCTATGATAAATCAAGAATTAATTTAGCTTAATTGTTGTTATCATATAGTTAAATGAGTTAAACTATAAATGAGGTGATAAAATGTTAAAATTTATAGAATATCCAAAATGCAGTACTTGCAAAAAAGCAAAAAAATATCTTGATAATCTTAACTTAGAACATACTGATCGTCATATTGTTGAAGAGAAATTAAGTAAAGACGAACTTTTAGCATTATATAAAAAAAGCGGTTTACCGCTTAAACGTTTTTTTTAACACATCCGGTTTAAAATATCGAGAATTAAATTTAAAAGATAAATTATCAAAAATGAGTGAAGATGAACAGCTTTCTTTACTAGCAAGTGATGGTATGTTAGTTAAAAGACCAATCGTTGAATCTTCTGATAAAGTTTTAGTTGGTTTTAAACCAGCTGAATATGATATGTTGAAATAATGCCAGCTGCTTATAGTCATTATCGTTTAGGTAAAAAAGTTATTAGCCAATTAAAATATCCTTTAAAAAAAATTATTCTTGATAATCGTGATTTATTTGATCTAGGATTACATGGTCCTGATATTCTTTTTTATAATCGGCCTTACATTCATAGTAAAATAAATCGTCTAGGAAGTGCTATGCATCAAGAAAAAGCTTGTATTTTTTTTAATCGAGCTCTATCGATATTAAAGAAATCACAAAATGAAGCCCAATTTGCGTATTTGTGTGGTTTTATTTGTCATTTTATTTTGGATAGCAATTGCCATGGTTATATCAATATAGTTATGGAAGAAACAAAATTAACTCATTTTGAAATTGAAACAGAACTAGATCGTGATTTTATGTTAAAAGATGATCGTGATCCTTTAAGAACCCATCTAACTGATCATATTTTAATCAATGATCGTATTCTTAATACGATTGAACCTTTTTGAAGCTTCAAAAAGATTTAAAAAAGTCTCTTAAAGGAATGAAATTTTATGATCATCTATTAGTTGCTCCGCAACTATATAAAAGAGGTTTGATTTATTTTGTTTTGCTTATTTCTTTTACTTATAAAAGATTTCAAGGATTTATTGTTAATTATCGAGCTAATAAAAAAATTATTCCTTATATTAATTATCTTGAAGACTTATTTAATAAGAGTATTGATGAATCGATAATATGCATTTATGATTTCATTGATGCGCTTAAAAACAATAATTCTTTATCCAAAAGATTTAATGTGAATTATAAATAACCTATCGGGGTTTTATACTAATTATTTTACTATCTTTCACTTTATTTACACTAATTAATGGTACAATAATAATAGGAGGGAAATATTATGTATCAAATTTTATTAGTAGAAGATGAAAAACTAGTTCGTGATTTTATATCAGAATATTTTAATAAACGTGAAATTAAAGTTATTGAAGCAGCAAATGGTTATGAAGCATTGAATTTAATCAATGAAGATATTAATTTAGTTTTATTAGACATCATGATGCCCGGTATAGATGGTTATGAGGTTTGTAAACAAATTAGAAATTCTTCAAACATTCCAATTATTTTTATCAGTGCTTTATCATTAGATGACAATCAGCTATTAGCCTATGAATTAGGAGCAGACGATTATATTACCAAACCTTTTAAACCATCCATTTTATATGCTAAATGTTTAGCGATAATTAAACGTACTTATCATAAAGATACTGATGATATCATTAAATTTGGTGAGATTACTCTTGATTCTAACTTTCATCAAGTTATGATTGCAAATCAAAAAATAAAATTTGCGCCAAAAGAATATGCTATGCTGGCTTATTTTATTAAACATCATGATCGTTTATTAACTAGAGAACAGTTATTAAATGATCTATGGGGATATGATTATTATGGTGATGGTAGAGCTGTCGATACTTATGTAAAAAAAGTTCGTAAATTAATATCTCCATTAAATTATATAAAGACTATTCGTAAAAGTGGTTATATTTTTTCAAAGGTGGATAGTTAAGATGAAAAAGTTAAAATTTAATAAAAATGTAAAATTGATACTTTTTTGTATTTTAAGTATCATTACCATTAATGCTCTATATACTTATCAAGATTATCAAAATGAAAAAAATAAACCTGAGCATATTTCTTCTTCTTTAAATATTGTAAAAAATATAAATGATGATTTAAGTTTAAGATTTGGATCTTTTGAAGATATTGTAAAAAATAATATTAATCGAAATTATTTCTTAAACTTTATGGCTTTTGATGATTCACTTAACTTGATTTATAATAATAATTTTGAAGATATTGGTTTTTCTTATGAAACAGAAAATATATCTGAAAATTTGATTAGTTTAAAACATTTTGATCTACAAACATTAAAAAATATTTATACTTTATTACGTGATTCTATTGATAAAAAGGAAAAAGTTGTTGCTACATTCAATTATGATGCAATTAAAGATGATGGGACGATCGTTATTAAGGAAATACTTTATTTTGAAATAGATGGAATTGTCTTTTACAATGGAAATTTTGATAATTTAATCAGTAAAGAAATTACTTTTTTAAGTACCCCATTTGGTCATTATGGTGTTGATGAAAATAATAATGCTTATATAAATGATAATAATTATAATATTTATAATTATTTTACAGATAGTTTAAATGATGTAGTAGCATCAAAAAAGTTTGATAAAAATGGCTATTATGAGGTTATAAACCCAGTTAATGATTATATTCATCCTATCGATTATTATGATGAAAATGATCAGCATATTAAAGTTGATGTAAAAATTTGTTTTCAAATATTAGATTATAAATATGGTGCTTATTATACAGATGAACAAACAGAAGAAAAACTTTATGGTTTCCTTCATCCTGATAGTGGATATATAGTATGGTGTGATTATGAAAGGGATAGTAATAGTTATACATTTGTAAATTATTTATCTGATCATTATTTTAATTATCTTATCTCTTTATTAATTATAATTGTTAGTTATTTTGTTATTAAAAAAATCAATCATGAAAATAATACGATCATCGTGGAAAAAGAAGAAAATATTATTCCTTCTAAACCTAAAAGGGAAGTTTTTAATAAAGAGTCGGTTGACTTAGAAAAACAACTTACAGAATTATATAATAATAGTAAAAATTTATTAGTATTTAAAAAATTGAAACTAAATTATTTACCTAATAATTTAGTTGTTCTTGGTAATAAAGATGAATTAACTAAAGTAATCAATAATATATATTATTTTATTATTAGTCACAGTCATCCAAATGATACTTTAACAATTAGGATTGAAAATAAAACTATTTATTTTATTAATAACGATCACTCTATTACAAACAAAGAGTTTGAAGAATTAAATGACATATTTGAAATAATTGAAGCCCATGATTTTAATTATCAGAAAAAATTAGATACTGATAATTATCAAATAATTATTAATACTATTTAAAGTTTCACCTAAATTACACATAAGCAACACTTGACCTACACATATTAAAGCTATAATTATAAATGAAAGTAGGTGAAAGATATGAAAAAATTTAGTTTAACATTTAAAATTACTGCTATTGTTCTAATCAGTTTTTTAGTAATTTTAAGTTTTGAAGCATACCAGGGTTATAATCGTTATAAAAATGCTGCTATTAAAGAAAAATCAATTGACAATGAATATGTTGATGTTATTAAAAATGCTATTTATAATGCAGCTATTGATCATAAAGATCTTACGATCGATCAATTAAAAAACGAAATCATCAATGATACTAATGAAGAATCAAAAAGTTTTTATACTCTTTATAAAGATTATGATGAAGATGAGTTAGAAGAACGTCGTAATAATACTAAAGAACAGTATATTTTAATTGCTGATAAAGATGGCAATTTAATTAATGCTTCTGGAATGTCTGATATTTTCTTTATCCATAATCTTGATTATATAGGTTTTTTAAATGATAATAATAATATTTACATCAATATTAATGCTAAAGATATTCCTAGAATTGTTAAGACGATCAGTGATAATTGGGATAATGGATTAAATGTAGAAGTATCTACTACTAATTTTGAAATGACAAATGATAATATAAGAATTATTGATAATCCAGCTTATTTGAAAATAGGTAATGAAGTAATTATTGATGGTGCTTATAAAGACATTGAAACTATTTTTATTGATAATATTAGTTCATTTTTCTATAAATTGGAAAAAAATAAGCCTATTGATAATTATTTTCTTTTCTCATATCCTTTTTTTGAAAAAAAGATAGCTTCAAAAGTTACTAATACTTATGAAGAAGGAAGTTATGAACAAGATAATACAACTGTTGTCTATTCATATGCAGCGATCGAAGATAACAATTATCAACCTTTTGGTTATATCTTAAAAGTTGGTCTGTATCCTGATTTAAATAAAAATGTATTTATAGACTATTTAAACGATAATATCTATAGTTACTTATTATCTGTTTTATTTGTAATTTTAATAAGTGTCGTTGCTTCAAAAATTATTACTAAACCAATCAAGTTAATTGAACAGTCTACCAAAGAAATAACTAAAGGAAATTTTGATCATTATTTAAAGATTAACTCAAAAGATGAACTAGGCTCATTAGCTCATAATATAAATATAATGAATAATACGATAAAAAATAACATTGCTGATCTAAATGAAAATATTATTAAAATAAAAAAATTAGAAAATATTCGAAAAGAATTTATCGCTAATTTCACCCATGAAATAAAAACACCACTAGCAATTATTAATGGTTATAGTGAATTAATAGAAGACTGTGATGATAATATAAAAAAAGAACGTTATCTATCTATTATAAATGAACAAACTGAAAAAATAAATCAGCTAGTTCTCGCAATGCTGGAACTATCAAAATTAGAATCAAATCATATCAAACTAGACTTAGAAGAATTTAATTTAAATGAGTTAGTTACTGCAATTATAGACAATCTAACATATTTATTGAAAATCAAAAATATTAAAGTTGATTTTTATAGCGATGATTCTACAATAACAGCTGATAAATTTAAAATTGAGATGGTTGTAAAAAATTATCTAACTAATGCCATTAAACATACAAATAATCATGGAATTATTAAAGTTATTATTAAAAATAAAGCATTGTATGTCGAAAATATGGGTAAACACATTAGTGAAGATAAGTTAGAAAATATTTGGCTTAGCTTTATTAAAGATGATCAAAATGGTACAGGCTTAGGTTTAGCTATATGTAAAGCTATTTTAGATTTGCATCATTTTAAATATGGTGTCGAAAATATTGAAAATGGTGTCAGATTTTATTTTCAAACTTAAATTTTAACTTTCTAGGCCATCTAATTAGTTTAAACAGGATAAAATATAATATTATAAATTAAAAGTATTAATTACTTTTATAATTTAATCAATGTTTTATCATTTATTAATCAAATCTTAACAATCTTAATAATTAGTCTATATTTACAAGTTAATATGTATTTGATAGAATATTTTCTATAAAATTTTAATTAATAAAGGAGTGTTTTAATTTATGGATGCAGGCCCCGAGTCTTCAATCACATTACAAGTAGTTTTAATTGTTGTACTTACTTTAATTAATGCTTATTTTGCTGCCAGTGAAATGGCTATTGTTTCAGTAAACAAGAATAAAATTCGTCGTTTAAGTGAAGAAGGAAATAAAAAGGCCAAGTTAGTTGAAAAATTACTTGATCAACCAACAAACTTTTTATCAACAATTCAAGTAGCGATTACATTAGCAGGATTTTTTAATTCTGCAAGTGCTGCTACTGGTATTTCTGTCAGTCTAGCGAATATTTTAAAAAATTGGTCAGTTCCTTATTCTGATACAATTGCAGTAGTTTTAATAACTATTTTAATTTCTTTTATTACTTTAATTTTTGGTGAATTAGTACCAAAAAGAATTGCTTTACAAAAGGCTGAATGGTATTCAATGTTTTGTGCTAAACCAATTTTAATTATTAGTAAAATTGCTAGTCCATTTATCAAAATATTATCATGGTCTACTAAATTTATTTTAAAATTATTTGGTATGAGTGATGAAAATGTTGAAGAATCTTTATCACGTGAAGAAATTCGTTCAATGGTTGAAAGTGGTCAAGAAACTGGTGTTTTTAATGAAATTGAGACTGATATGATTACTAATATTTTTGAATTTGATGAAAGTCTTGCTTTAAATATAATGACACCGCGTACTGAAGTATATTGTATTGATATCAACGATCCTCTAAGTGAGAATATTGATCAAATGATGACAATGCAGTATACACGAATTCCTGTTTATGATGATTCGATTGATAATATTATTGGAATTTTAAATATGAAAGATTTTTCAATAGAAGCTCGTAAAGTGGGATTTGATAATGTTGATATTAAAAAAATATTAAGAAAACCGTATTTTGTTTTAGAAACAAAAATACTGATGATTTATTTAAAGAATTACAGGAAGATCATCAGCATATTGCTATTTTAGTTGATGAATATGGAGGATTTTCTGGAATTGTTACAGTTGAGGATTTAATTGAAGAAATTATGGGAGAAATTGAAGATGAGTATGATCTTGATGATGAACCTAAATTACAGAAAATCGATGATTATAATTATATTATAGATGGAAATTATTTGATTGATGATCTTGATGATGAATTAGATTTAAAGTTAAATAATATTAATCATGATACAATCAGTGGTTTCGTTATTCATTTATTAGGTGAAATACCTAGTGATAATCAAGAACGTACTGTAACATATAAAAATCTAACATTTAAGATTACTGGTGTAAAAGGTAATCGTATTACAAAAATTAAGTTATTGATAGATAAAAAAGTACCGGAAGCTAATCAAGATGATTAGTCTCCGGTTTTTTCTTCTCCATCTTTTTCATTTGTCGATTGATTATTATTTTCCATTATAAATACTCGATGAGGATATGGAATCTCAATTCCTTCTTCATCAAAACGAGCTTTAATACTTAATCTTAGATCCGATAATAATTGAAAACCAGAAATATTATCTTTTGATAATACAGTTGCTCTTAATTGAATTCCACTTTCATTGAATTCAACACAATGTACATTAACAGTTGGTTCATGTTTTTTCTTTTGCGCTTTTGTTCTTCCATCTAAACATAAAGGATGTTTAGCACCTTCTTCTTGAATTATAGCAATTGCTCTTTGTAAATCACATTCATATGATACTTCAATAAACAAATGATTAGCTTTTTGGGCTTTTACATTTGAAATATTTTCGATAATAGCCTTGTTCATAATTGTATTAGGTATAATAACCTGAGTTCTTTCAATTGTTTCAATAATACTATGTCTCATTGATATATCGATTACTGTTCCCTTAACATTATATTCTTGAACATTTACAAAATCACCTATTTTATAAGGCTTATATGTAATGATCATAAAACCATTGATCATATTACTAGCAGCTTCTTGTGAGGCTAGCCCAACAACAACAGCTAAGATTCCCCCACTAGCAACAAGAGCTCTGATAATCGATTGCATTGATGTAATTTCACTCATGATCGTTGCTAAAACAATTGTTACTAAAATAACTTTTTTTACACGCATTGGAAAAACCAACTTTAATGGATCAGTTATTTTCTTTTTCATAATTTTATTAATAATTTTATTTACAATTACAGCAACAACTATTAATACTAAAATACTAATAGCACTATTAATCAATCCATTAACAAATAAACTATCTATCTGTTCATAAATTTTTTCCATTTCATCACCTACTTAGATTTTGATTTAAAATGTTTACCAATAAAATATAAACATATTGATTGGATCGTGCCAACTAAAGCAATTATCAATAATATATAACTAAACCAAAATAATATTTTATTTCCTACATTAAATGCATTAACTACTAAAAATATGATAAATGCTACTGCTGCTATAATTCCTAAATATTTAGAAATATTTAAAAATTTTGTTGATAATATTTGATTTCTATCCATTTTACTTACCTATACAAAAGCGTTTAAATAACTCATCTAATAAATCTTCTTTTGCTTTTTCCCCTAATATATCTTTTAAATTATTCCAACATTCATATAAATCTGTTACGATCAAATCAGTCGGAACCATCAAATTCATTGCTTCTACAGCTTGTTTTAAAGCTTGACTGGCTCTTTGTAATAGCATTGTTTGACGAGCATTAGTTAAAATATAATCATTATTATCAATGATTTTTCCTAGTTCAAACATCTTTTTAATCTGCGTTATTAATTTATTTATATCATTATTCTTAGCACTAATAGCTATTCCCTCTATATCAACCTTGATTTCTTGATCAGTTTTATTAATAACAACAATTCTGTTTTCATTTTTTGTTAAATCTAGTAATTTATAATCATCATCATCTAATGCCATAGAACCATCAATAACTAACAATACCAAATCTGCCTGATGAATCAATTCTTTGGATTTCTCTACTCCCATACTTTCAATAAGATCATCAGTTTCACGAATACCAGCTGTATCGATCATATTTAAAACAATTCCATCAATACTAATACTTCCTTCAACAATATCTCGAGTTGTCCCCGCTATATTAGTCACGATTGCTTTATCTTCTTGTAACAGTGCATTTAATAAACTACTTTTTCCAACATTTGGTCGACCAATTATAACTGTTTTAATACCATCTTTAATCAAACTAATATTTTTAGAATCATCTAATATTTTATTCATTTTATTTAAAAGATTTTCACTTAATGGTAATAAAGATGTCGCAGTTAATTCTTCAACATCATCATATTCAGGATAATCAATGTTAACTTCTATTTGTGTAATAATTTTAATTAAATCTTCTTTTAAATCTTCAATAAAATTACTAATATTTCCAGTAATGCCTTTTAATGCTAAATCTGTGGCATAACTATTTTTAGCAGTAATAATATCACTAATTGCTTCTGCTTGTGATAAATCTATTCGTCCATTTAAAAAAGCTCTTTTACTAAACTCACCACGTTCTGCCATTCGAGCACCCTGTTTTATACATACTTCCAAAACTCGTGATGTAATATATACACCACCATGACAATTTATTTCAACCATTTCTTCGCCCGTAAATGTTTTTTTTCCACGATAAATATTGACTAACACTTCATCAATTTTTTTTCCTTCGTCAATTATATAACCATAATTAATTGTATGACTTGGCTTTTCAAGTATTTTACCAGTAAAAAAATTTTGAACAAAAGCAATACAATCAGGCCCACTTATTCTAATTATTGAAATAGCAGCTTCTAAACGACTTGTTGCAACAGCAACAATTATATCTTCATTCAAAATATCACTCCTTTATCTTTTGTATTTTATCATAAATTATTATTAATTAATATACCCAAACAATGTTATAATATTATTAGACAAGGAGGAAACTTTAAATGAAACTTGGAATTATTGGTAGTGGCATGATTGTCCATGATTTATTATCTTTTATTGAGATTATTGATGAAATTGAACTAACTGCTATTTTAGGACGTAAAGAATCAAAGAAAAAAATAGAAACATTAGTTAATAAATATCATATTAAAAAATCTTATTACGATTATGATGCATTATTGAAGGATGAAGAAATTGATACAATTTATATTGCTTTACCAAATCATCTTCATTATGAATATACTAAAAAAGCATTATTATGTAATAAACATGTTATTTGTGAAAAGGCTTTTACTTCAAATGTAAAAGAGCTTGATGAATTAATTGAATTATCTAAAAAGCAAAATTGTCTTCTCTTTGAAGCAATTACCAATCAATATTTACCAGCTTATAAAAAAATTAAAGAAAAATTAAATGAAATTGGAAAAATTAGTATTATTTCATGTAATTATTCACAATATTCTTCACGCTATGATGCTTTTAAACGGGGTGAAATTTTACCTGTATTTGACATTAATCAATCTGGTGGAGCTTTAATGGATTTAAATGTTTATAACATTCATTTTACAATTGGTTTATTTGGAAAACCAGATAAAGTCCAATATTTAGCTAATATTGAAAAAGGTATTGATACATCAGGTATCGTATGTTTAGAATATCCAACTTTTAAAGCAATTTGTATTGGTGCTAAAGATTGTGGTGCTCCTATTACTTCAACAATTCAAGGTGATTTAGGGTGTATTAAAATAGAAGGTCCAACAAGTACTTTAAGTGATGTTCAAATAATCAAAAATAATGGCGAAAGAGAAATTATTGATTCAAGTAAATATCATCGTATGTATGAAGAGTTTAAAAAAATGGCTAGTTACATAGATAATAAAAATTATGATATATGTTATGAGATGCTTGAACATTCTAGAATTGTAATGGACGTACTAACCAAAGCCCGTGAAAGTGCAAATATTATCTTTGGCTGTGAAGAAAAATAATATAAGTTAATATTTTTATTGGTATTATGTCAAGATTCTAGATACTTAAATATAAGAGTTAAGTTCGTCTTGTCCAATATTTTATGAGGAATCTTGTAAAAAGAACAATGGTCTCATAAATTTTAAAAATAAGCCTATTTCTATAACATCATTTTAAATATTAAATGCTTAAAAGAAAAGTATATTTAATTCATCAAAACAACTGAAAAAGATTTAAACAGAGACGCTTTTCTTTTAAATAACTTAATCATTCTTTATTTTTATTCATCATTATCTATGTTTAGAAAATTTTCTGACTTATTCTTTATTTGTATCACTGATAATAATGAAAATAAACGAAAACTGTCTAATGGTCCTAATAGAATATCTAAAGATTTAAAAAAAATTCTATAGGTTAAACAATTTTGGATATGCTCGTAGCAGATTGATTTGAGCAAACAAAAAAATAAGTCCATTATATTTATATCAAAATCCAAATAAATTAAAAAATAAAAAACATCTAAACAAGATAGAAGATATTTCTAATTTAAGGTAGGATAGAAACTTTAGTGATATACTCTTATAGTACGAAGAAATCCTTTTATGATATGATTATTTTTGCAAATGCAGCCATATTTAAAAGGAAAGTGTTATCTCATGAATTATGATAATGAAGATTATACATACGAAAACGCATCAAAAGATATGATGAGCTTTATAATCAGTTGGTGACATTAAATATCAATGAGTTTAAAGGTGTTGTGAATATCTTAAAAACTAGAAAAGAGAAATAATCAATTCATTTATTATCATTAACGGAAAAAGAGCCTCAAATAGGCCAATTGAATCTATTAATGGCAGAATTAAGATTCTATTAAAAACAGCTTTAAAATATAAAAATTTTGAAAGATTAAGAAATCGTATTATGTATTGTATTAATAAAAGCTCTTTACCAATATTTACAGATCAAAAAAAATCGAATAAAGAACCAGGAAGAGCAAGAGGTCCATATAAAAAAACAGGTAATAATTAAATAAAATGGTTGTTTCGGCATATTAAAAGTATCATTCTTGACCTCACGGTATTAATGATACTTTTTTCAACTATAAATAATAAAAGTGGGGTCACCAAAACCCCACAAAAATTTAAAGTCCAAAACTTTCATTCAAATTGATCCAATAAAATTACTAAAAATCTTAAAATAAATAATTATTCAATATTTGGCAAAAATTTAATTTATATTATTTTTTTATAATTATACTTATCCAATTTTTGTATAGGTTGTTCTAAAACATCCTTCTGAATGTCTTGGTTCACAACCAGGAATATATCCACGTGTAACCTGCCATTTTCCAGTATATTTCTTACCATTATACATATAAAATCCATTAATTAGCTCTAGTCCTATAAATCTAGCTACAGCTGCACAACCATATCCTGTTAAAACTTCTAAAACAAAACATGCTCCTGAGACAAAACTAATAATACCTGCTCCTGTAACTGATAGAGGTACTATACCGTTTTCATTCATTTGAGTAGTCATTAAATTAATATTTCTTTCTTCAACCTCCTTATATAATTGTTCTAATAGAGCAGGATCAGCATTTTTTAAAACTACTGTAAATTCTATCAATTCTCCATTTTCATTATAAACTGGATCAATAATCTCAGTACTATCTTGATAGTCAATTTCTTTAGCTTCAATATTTACACTAAATCCAAACATACCAATTACCATAGTAATGACAACAAATAAAATTATCTTAGTTCTACTTAACTTTAAAATTTCTTTCATACTATCCTCCATTCCCCACATCTTAAATTAATGTAGTAACAAATATTTTACTTTTGTAGAATCTAAATATAAAATTAAATTAAGCCAAATAATTTAATAATCATATATATAGAACAAATTATATAAATTATAGCAATTGATAAATAAATTATTTTTCTTTTATTTGAAAAACTATCTCTCATATACCAAATATAAATTAATCTTTCTATAAAAAATAATAAACTAAAACAAATAAATAAAACTTTGTTTCTTTCTTGAAAAAAATAAGGGATTAACAAAATATAAATAAATGCTATTTTTGAAAAAAATTTATCAAATTTAAAAAAATTTTCTTTTTTCATAACTATCTCTCCTCAAAAAAATTCTTTAATTCATTAGATAATTCTTCTATCTCTTGATTATAATCTGATGGATATCTTGAAATTTCATTTCCATTTTTAATTTTTATAATTGTCGGAGTATATTTAATATAATATTTATTAAATATATCTAAAAGCTCTTCACTTGTATAAATTTTATCGTCTAACATTTTCTTAATATCAAAGTAATATAAGTTAAATTCATATTTTTTTATTTCTTCTTTAACTAAGGGATATATTTCTTCACACAAAAAACAGTCTGTTGTAGAAAAAAATATATAGCCATCTACTATTTTTTCAAGATCCCCTTTTTTATTTAATTTAATTTATTTCATTATTATATTTTTTTTCTTTATTTGTATTATTTAAATTGTTTGATTTGCATCCCGAAATTATAATTAATAATAATAATAAAAATACAATTTTTTTTAGTTTCAATTTGCAATTCCTCCTTTCAATAAGTAAGTTAACTTCCTTTTATTTATAATCTAATTAATAAAATATAAATATCTATACTATCTATATATTTATATTATTAAATTTTATTACTTTTCTTATATTTATTATAACACAAAAAAATTATATAAATTATTTTTAGCATTTAATGGTTAAAAATATCATTAAACGGTCATGTCTTTATAATTATTTCTTATAATTTTACATTTTTAATTAAAAATTTTGTTTAGTGATAATAAATAATGAGACATTCATCAAAAAATTATTGCAAAAAGTTTATCAATATCTAAATTAGTGTAGGGTCGACCCCTAGGTATAAAGTTTCATGGTATAGGCTTTTTTTGTACTTTAAACTTTCGTGGGGTACTCTTATAGTATGAAAAAATCCTTTCATGGTATGATTGTTTTTGCAGATGCAACCATATTTGAAAGGAGAGTGTTATCTCATGGATTATGATACTATAAATTTATTGGGTTTACAACCTGACGATATTCAAGATATCAATATCGTTAGATCTCACGATATTATAAACATTAATGTTACTTTAATTAAAAAGATTAAATCCTGCTCCTGTTGCAGTAGTTTGAATGCTAATGTTAAAGACTATAAATCAAAGAAAATTACTCATTCTATTTTCAACACTAATAAAACCGTTATCAATTACAGATGTAGAAGATTTGTATGTAAAGACTGTCACAAAACTTTTCTTGAAGATAATCCCTTTATTGAAGTTGCACATAGGATTTCTACTGCAACTGTTATGCAGGTTCTCAAAGACTGTAAAAGATTAAATTATACTTTTACCTCTATTGCTCAAAAGAATCATATTTCTCCAACTACTGTCATCAATGTGTGTTTGATTGCTTTGTAAATATGCATTCCAGATTGTTTCCTATGATTGTTTCGGTATATTAAAAGTATCATTCTTGATCCCACGGTATTGAATGATACTTTTTCAACTATAAACAGAAGTAGGGAATCAAAACCCCACAGAAATTTAAAGACCAAAGTTTATTATTTGATTTTAATAAAAAAATAGTAAAGTTTTAGAAAATAAAAGATATTTAAATATTTTAATCACTCCAGTTTAAATTAAAATATCAAATTTTCATTTTATAACAATGATTTAAAAAATAAAAATTTGATTTCTATCTCATCACCTTTAAAATAATAATATTTCTTATATAAATTTTCTTTTCTTAATAGAAATCTATGATTACTCTTACTTTTAATAAATATAATATATTAATCTCAATTTTTCCATTATCAAATAAAAATAACTCTATTCTTTATTTTCGTTTATATATTCTGTTTAATAATATTAAACTATTTTATATTATCAATCATATATTTAAATATCTTTGTTAATAATTTTTATTATCTTCATAAAAAGCTTTTAATACTAAACTTTTTTGTCGACGACTAATATCAAATATACAATTAATTCCTACTAAACAAATTTTATTATTTAATATTTTTGAAATTTTCTTTTTATTAATTACAACACTACGATTAATAAGAATAAAATCACTTCCTAAAATCATTAATAATCTTTTTAATGTTTTATTTTTAATTATAATTTGTTTATTATCATATATTACTGCAATATTTCTATCTCCTAAATACATACAATATATTATATTACTTTTTTTTATTTCAATTATTTCACCAGCTATTTTAAAATAAACCATATATTGATTTTTTATTCTATTTATCATTTTTGAAATATTTTCCACCAATTCATCTTCTAAGTTATTTTTATTTATATAACCATATATATTAGGCCCAAAAGCTTCTTTAAATCTTTGATTATGATTAGCCATAAAAATTATTTTTTTATCTTCATTAGCTTTTGCATATTCTATTGCATCATAATCTGACAAATCAA
This sequence comes from Clostridiales bacterium VE202-01, assembly GCA_000508865.1. Taxonomy (GTDB): domain Bacteria; phylum Bacillota_I; class Bacilli_A; order Erysipelotrichales; family Coprobacillaceae; genus Thomasclavelia. The sequence goes on along the minus strand of BAHP02000059.1, from coordinate 4,186 downwards.
TACTTAGTATCATAAAATCACAATTATTATCAATTTGATTGATGGAGCTACATGTAAATACTTTGATATCAATAAATTTTGTAATAAAATATTTTTTATTTTATTACAAAATTCTTCTTTATCATCTATTATTGTTATCTTAATCATTTTAATATTATCCCTTTGTTTCTCTCGTTTTTATAATTTATCCTCATATAAAGAATATCATAAATTAAACGATATTCAAACAATAATATTATTTTACAATATTTTTATGCCATGTTACTTATATCATTATTTTTTAGATACATTTTTAATATAATAAAGTGATAAAAGTGTTGCTAAAAGAAAAGAAATTAAACCAAATATGAATGGCAGATGGGGATCAAAAGTATAAAAGAAACCAGCCAGTAAAGCCCCAATAATCCCACCTAACGACTTTATTGCATTGTAAAATCCCATAACTATACTGTTATTTTTATTAGTTGTATATTTTACTATTAAATCTTGAATCAATGGAATAATGATAGAATTTAGTGCAAAGAAAACTACATTCATTATAATAAAAGTAACAATATTATTTGTTGTAAGAACTCCTATCATCGTAATGCTGCTTAATAATAGGACTAACATTGATGATTTTGAAACATCTGCATTTTTGATGATCCACAAACAAATAGTCCCGTTAGCAACTAAAGAAATAAAACCAATTGATGCTTTGATAATTCCATTATAACCAGAGGTTAAATTAAAAATATCTTTGATATAATAGTTAAAACTTTGCTCAAATGCTGTAAATCCTAAGAAATTTAAACAACAAATACTAAATAAAATCAAATATTTTTTATTCATAAATATTTTAGCCTGTTTAAATGAATTAAACGGGTTAGCTTGTTTAAGCAAAAAATTTAATTTGTATTTCTTTGTTGAAAAGACATCATTTTTACAAAAAATATAAAATAATATTCCACAACCAGCTAAAGTTAAAGCTTGAATGGCAAATGTCAAATCAATCGAAATTTCTCCTAACATACCTCCGATGAAATAGCCAAATGCTGCACAAACAGTTGCCACAGTCGCTAGAATGGTTAAATTATGTCCCCTCTTTTCAATAGAAGAAGTGTTGACAACGTATGTTAAGAAACTTACATAACAGCCTCCTGTAAAAACTCCTGAAAACAATCTTGCAAAAATAATAATATTTTGCGATGTTGCTTGCCAAAATAGTATCTGTCCAATCGCATAACCAATACTGCATATTAACATTGTTGTTTTGCTATTTATTTGCTCATTTAATTTTCCCCAAAATGGTGAGAATAAAAAATTCATTCCCATCATTGCTCCATAAGCTACACCAAACATATAACTATCTAAATTTAGATTTTTTATAACTGTAGGTGTAATAGGATGAGCATAATTAGCCGCTAAATTGAACAGTCCATTAATAATAAAAAATATTAATAACTTGTTTTTATTCATCTTTTTTCCTCTACTTCAATTTTTCACTATATAAATTGATTTTATAATTTATCATCTCAATATTTTTTTCCAATTCCTCTTTTTGCTGTAATAAGATTTCTTTTTGTTTTAAAAAAATTTCATATCTTTGTTTTAATGTGTCGTCACCTTCATGACATAATTCAATATAGTCTTTTATATGAGCTATTGTCATTCCTGTTTTGCGCATACATATAATTATATCTAGCCACTGTAAGTCATTATCATCATAAATTCTTTTATTGCTTTGATTCTTTTTTATTTTAGGAAGTAAACCCTCTTTTTCATAATATCTAAGAGTTGATGCACTAAGATTATATTTTTCTGTTACTTGTTTTATCGTATATTCCATTATTATTTATCCTATCATTAAATTTTTATATGAAAAAACACATGATACCATGTGTTTATTCTACATATGAAATGACCATATGTCTATTTTTCCCTTCACCATGACTCTCTGTTTTAACATGATCTAGTTTAGACAACTCTTGGTGCATAACTTTACGTTCATCAGCAGGCATTGGATCCAATTTGATATCAGATTTCGTTCTTAATACCTGTTTACCTAATCTTCTTGCCATTGAAGCAACTTTTTTATAACGATCTTCTTTATAACCATTAATATCAATACTTAATTCAATTCTTTTTTTATATGTAGTACTAACAGCATTTTTTACAATAAAATTAATTGCTCGTAAAATAACTCCTGCTTTTCCAATTAATATAGAATTATTGCTAGTATTTATATTGCAATAGATACGCCCATCTTGCAAGTATGATACTGTTTCGATTTCAAATCCCATATCACTAATAAAACGTCTTACATACTCTTCAATGTACTCTTGAACCATTGAAATAGTATAACATTCGATTTCTGCTTTTTTAGTAAAAAATGTTCTTGTTTCACTTATTACTTCATAATTTAAATCTTCTATAGTTACCCCTAAATCTTGACAAGCTAAATTAATTGCATCTTGCACTGTTTTTGCAGTATATCTTTTCATCATTTTATTCACCTACTTCTTATTGTTCATAAAATTATTAGTAGTTGAAGAATCAATTTCTTTTCTTACTTTTTCAATATGGAAAAATTGAATATATACAGTTCTGACTATATTGATAACATTAGTTGTAATCCAATATAATGACATTGCTGATGGCATTGTTGCAGCTAAATAAACAATAAAAACTGTCATTACATTATTCATTGTATTCATTGACTGCATTTGTTGGCTTGGACGATATTTTGGTGAACGTTTAGCCATAATTTGAGTAATCTGCATTGCAAAAAATTGTGTTCCTGCTACCAATAATAACAATATTATATAACCAATATCAAATTCTAGAATATGACCAAATGGCTTATCACCTAAATTAATCCCAAAAATCACAGTTTTATACAAATCATCAATTCTTTGTACTGCTTGCCACATAGCAAACATAATCGGTAAAGTTAAAAATGTTGCAAATGAACCAAACATGCTTACATTATGTTTTTTGTATAAATTTTGAATTTCAGCACTTTGACGCATTTGTGAAGCTTGATCTTTACGACCTTTATATTTACGTTGAATTTTTTCTAATTCCGGTTGTAATAACTGCATTTTTTGAGTTGATACAGTTGATTTGATCATTATTGGTAAAGTAATAATATTAACAACAACGGTAATTCCAATTACTCCAATAGCTACATTTCCCACAAATTGATCAATAAATAAAATTCCTTTTGCTAATGGAATAACAAATATGAAATCAAACCACCCCGCACTTAATGACCAAGGTGTTGACATTGTTATTGCTCGAGATGCAATAAGTTCACCATTTTTATCAAGATTTTGTGCACATCCTGTTAAAATAGCGACTAGGAAAACCAAACAAAATACTTTTAAGATTTTTTTAGTTTTTTTATCTAATACCATTTAACCTTCCATCCTTTTTAATATTTTTTTATACAAATATTTTAGCTCATTTAGATTAGAATTAAAATCTAAATCTAAATATTTATTTCGTACTATAACAATATAATCACAACTATCATTAAAATTTATAGTTTGTTGAACAATCATTCTAACTTGTCGTTTAATTTTATTTCTAACTACTGCTTTACCTAATTTTTTACTCACAGATATTCCAACACGTGCATGACCTACATCATTTTTTAAATAATAAATAATGAAAGATCGATTAGCTATACTTTGTTTCTTCTTAATAATATAACTAAAATCTTCATTTTTTTTAACTCGATAATCTTTTTTCATAATTTTTAGAAAAAAACCCACCGTAAAGTGGATTTTTCTTAAGCAGATAAGACTTTTCTTCCTCTTTTACGGCGACGTGCAAGTACTTTTCTTCCTCCTACAGTAGCCATTCTAGCTCTAAAACCATGAGTTTTTGATCTTTTTCTTTTATTTGGTTGATATGTTCTTTTCATTAATTACACCTCCAAAATTTTTATACTTTTTATACAAATAACATATGCTCCCCCATTTTATATGAAAAACCTCTTTAAGTCAATGAAATTCAAGGAAAAAGTAAATTTAGATAAAACTAACAGTTACTATTTATAATTTAAATAATAGAATTTAAAAAAAGCATAACACTTTTATCAAGTTTGTTATGCTTTTTCATTTTTTAACATAGATAATTTTTACACCAAAGATCCTGTAAAAGTAGAATCAATCAAATATTAATTTATTTTTTTACATAA
>BAHP02000060.1 GCA_000508865.1 Clostridiales bacterium VE202-01 | reverse complement strand
TTTTTCACACTTACCTTCCTTTTAAAAAGTATAACATAAAAAAATAAATTTTCATATTCATACTAAAATCGTTATTTTTGTAACTTTTATAAAAATCAAAGTTTAACTAGACATTATAGAAAAAAAATGACATAATACAGTCGATTAAAAGGAGGAAAAAATGTCTAAAAAAACGTATTATTCAAGTAGAAGAAAAAGTTCCTGGAAAACTGCTACTACCTTTATCATTACAACACATGTTTGCAATGTTTGGAGCTAGTGTTTTAGTGCCATTTTTATTTGGGATAAATCCAGCTATCGTTCTTTTTATGAACGGAATTGGAACATTATTATTTATCTTGATTACTAAAGGAAAGGCCCCAGCTTATTTAGGCTCTAGCTTTGCTTTTATTGCCCCAGCAAACATTGTAATAGCTAAATTTGGATATCCTTATGCTTTAGGAGGATTTGTAGTTGTCGGTTTTTGTGGGTGTGTATTAGCCTTTATAATTAAAAAATGTGGTACCAAATGGATCGACATTGTTTTACCACCAGCAGCTATGGGACCAGTTGTAGCTTTGATTGGTTTAGAGCTTAGTGCTACGGCAGCTAGCAATGCTGGTTTATTAGGTGATAGTATTCAAGCAGCTAACGTTTGGGTATTTTTAATTACTTTAGGTGTAGCTGTTTTGGGAAATATTTGTTTTAGAAAGTTTTTAAGTGTAATACCCATTTTAATTGCTATTATTTGTGGTTATATCTCTGCTATCTGTTTTGGTTTGGTAGATTTTTCAGCTGTCACTAGTGCAAAATTATTTGCTCTTCCTAATTTTACTACCCCAAAATTTGATATTAATGCAATTTTAATGATTTTACCTGTTATTCTTGTTATTACATCTGAACATATCGGTCATCAAGTCGTAACGGGTAAAATTGTAGGTCGTGATTTAATTAAAGAGCCTGGATTACATCGCTCTTTACTAGGTGATAACTTTTCAACAATGATTTCGGGATTAATTGGATCAGTTCCAACAACTACATATGGTGAAAATATTGGAGTAATGGCGATTACAGGTGTATACAGTGTTCAAGTTATTGCTGGTGCTGCAATCATCTCAATTATCTGTTCTTTTGTAGGTCCTCTATCGGCTTTGATTCAAACTATTCCTGGTCCCGTAATTGGTGGAATTAGTTTCCTGCTTTATGGAATGATTGGTACAAGTGGACTTAGAATTTTAGTTGATCAACATGTCGATTATTCAATAAACAAAAATCTTATTTTAACATCTGTAGTTTTCGTAACTGGATTAAGTAGTATTACTTTAAATTTTGGTGGAATTCAGTTAACTGGTATGGTATTAGCTTGTATTGTCGCTATGTTATTATCACTTATTTTCTATATTTTAGAGAAATTTAATTTAACCAATGATTAAAGGCAACGTTTTGTTGCCTTTTTTGTTAGTGAAAATTTTTAAGATAATATTAAAAGACAGAAAATTCTGTCTTTTAATTTAATTAATCTTTTTTCTTTTTAGATACAAATAAGTATCCTAAAGCTGTTAATGAAGCAGCTAAACTGGTTACACCAGCAAAGCTTGTTGCATCACCCGTTTTGATTGCACTATCTTTTACACTTGATTTTACTGAATCTGTATTTAAATCAACTGAATTATTTGAATTTGTAACTAAATTAGCTATTGCTGCCTCAATTGCTGATTGAGCATTAGTAACTTCTTCAACAGTTGCCTCCGGATTTTCAAAAACAGCTTTAACATCACTTAGAGTATTTTGTAAAGCATTCCATGATGCTATCGTATAATTAGCTGAATTTAAGCTTTCAGCTTTATTTATTAATTCATTTAATAAATCTTTATTTGGAATTAATTTTAACTGCAAGAATGCTTTTACTAATTTAGTATAAGTTTCATCTACCTCTTCCTGCATTGCATTTTCATCTGCTAATACCTCATTAGCATTATTTAATGCTGTTTCAAAAACCGTCCATGTTACTTTGCTATAATCCGTTTCATTTAAGTTACAGAATTGATCTATAAATGATTGTAATAATTCCTTATCTCCCTTAAAGAATTCTAATTTCCACATTGCATTAGCTAAACGTTCAAATGAAGCTGCTACTGTTTCCTGACTAGCGTTATCATCATTTAAAACAAATTTAGCCTCTTCTAAAGCTTCTTTAAATTCGTTTACTACTGCAGGCACTACATTTTCTAAATCAGCATCAGATACTGCTTCAGCTATTTGTACAGCGATAGATAATGCACTTTTATCAACTGTCTCGCCTGTTGATACTTTCTTTAAATTTGCAAAAGCTGTTTGTAAAGCTTGATAAGCAGCATCTACTTGTTGTTGTGTTGCTGATTCATTAGCTATTATTTCATTTGCACTATCATACGCCGCTTTAAACACTTGATATGTAGCTACGGTATATTTATCAGCTGCCCCGACAGCCATGGTAATATCTGGACTGGTTACATAATTTATTAACTCTTCTTTATTTACTACAGTCTTAACATATTTAATTTTATATGTTTCTGTAGTATTTCCATCTTCAGATCTAACAATAATTTTAACTTCATTATCATATACTGGTAAAACCGTAATTGCTTCATTATTATTGGCAAGAGCTTCAACACTTGGATAATCATTATTTCCTAGGTTAACTGTATAAGTTTTAGTTTCGGCATTATATCCTTCAAAACCATCAAAGTTTTCTATTACTGTACCATTTAATTTTAATTCATCAAGGTTAGCTGTTGAATTAGCTAGTGTTTTTTCAATATAATTATAAACTTCAACTTCTGTTAAACCGATACATTTACCTACTTGAGGTGCTTTTAACCAAATTCTCAACTTACTTGTTGTAATAGGGTTTATAAATCCATATGGTGTATCCCCAGAAAGATATGATACTTGAGTAATATGAGAAGATTCTATTTCCTTCCATTCATTTGCACTACTATCAAAATATTCAAAACGAACATTATCATCACCTGGTAAAACACTATATGCACTGTCTGTAAAATGCCATAGTTTTACATTTTGCATTTTATATTCATTTTGCCATTCTAATTGAACATATGTATCAACAGCTGGACTTTCATCTCTAATTGCCCAGTTAGTCCATCTAGCATTAGTATCGCTACTATTATTAGTAATACCATCATTTAATTTAAGCAATGAATCACTAATTGCTGTCGTTGAAGGTTCACTAGCTACACCATTTTGCATTCTACCATTGGTAAATACTGGAGCATCCACATTATTTTTGGAAGCAATGTTAGTAGATTCCGCAACTCCTGGTTCAACTCTGATCGTTGCCTTAACATTTTGGACACTATCCAAAATATTTGCTGTACCATTGATCGTTACGATTCCTTCCGCTGCAAAAGCATTTTCAGGAATATCCCAGTTTACTGGAAATGCTTCACTATATTCACCGTTTTCATAAATACCACGTAATGTTTGTGGCATAGCTGGAGTAACTCCAACATTAGTTACTGTTGAATAACCTTCCATTGCTACAACTTCGCCAATCACATGAATATTTACAGATACAATTGCATCACTATCTTGTAATTTTCCTGTAATTATAAACTCACCAACGCTATTTATTAGCGCTTTATCATAGCTATCCCAATCAATTGTTAAATCTCTAGTTTCACCATTATTATAAGTACCTACTACTGTTTCTGGTAAAATTGGTTCTTGACCAACTGAAACATACATATTCTTAGAAATTTTATAACTTTGTAAATATATATCTCCTTCAATAGCTGTTTGCTTTGTATTTACTGTCACACTTGATGAAGCTAAACCATTAGAACTTGCTGTTAATGTAAATGATCCTTCATTTTTTGTAGACTGAACAATTACCAAAGCTTTACCGTGGAAAGCTTTTCTTGTATTACCTTTATAACTATCAGTATCTGAAGGATCTCCGTTATCAACACCAACTATTTTTCCTTCACCTTCTATGTCAAAAGTAATTCTATCGTTAGCACCAGCTACTATATTATTATTTGCATCTTTTACATCTACAGTTATATAAGATAAGCTGCTTCCATCAGCAGTTATTTCAGTTTTATCTGCATAAGCATCTAATTTAGTTGCATCACCATTGGTTGATACACTATCTCTACCTTCAGTATCACTAATTAAATTACCATCTTCATCATAAGCTTTAGCACTCAACTTTCCAGCTGCCCAGGCAACTTTAAAACTTGGATAAAATTCACCACTAGAAAATGTTTGATATGTGTATCCTAAAGCAGTTGTATGCTTAGTCGCTGTATCCTCAGCAATTTTTTCATCATTTAAATATAATTCTACTTTAGCAGCATTTGTAAATACATCTACTTTGATCTTACCACTTGAATCTTTAACTATTTCATTATTGTTCCAAGTTGACATTAAATGTAAAGTAGTACTATTTTCATCCCATAAACTCTTATATAAATAATATGTGTCTTTTGCAAATCCCGCAGTATCTACGATACCAAAATAAGATGAATTCGGTTTTGCTCCTTGACCACTTACACTACCAGTTCCTACTCCATTCCATGGTGTTGGTTCGCCAATATAATCGAATCCTGTCCAAACGAATTCACCGGCATTAAAATCATTTTGGATTACAAAACTCCACGCATCACTTGCTGAATGACCCCAACCTACCTTGGCTTCATCATTATCATATTCTGACATTTGAAGATTAGTGTTATCTCTACCAGTAACATTATAAACACCACGACTATGAATTGAACTTGCTGTTTCTGAACCATATAACGGCCAGTTAGGATAAGCGTTATGCATAGAAACAGTTTGACTATTACTAGCATAATTCATTCCCACAACACCACCTGATTCATAAATCAATTGATTGATTTGACTGATTATTGCACTAGGATTAGTATTTTTACGATTATCTCCATTAGTAATTGGGCGTGATGTATCTACTTCTTGAATCCAGTTAATAATATTTCTAGCTACATCTACATAATGAGTTGTGCTGCCAGAAACACCTTCATCAATTTCATTTCCAATTGACCACATAATTACACTAGGATCATTTTTTGCTCCATCTACCATAGCTTTAACATCAAATTCGCCCCACTGCATTCCCGCTTCACCGTTAATAATTTGATTATCTGCAGTAATTGTTTCTTCAAAATGGGCAGTATAGTCATTAACATTTCCATTTTTATATTCTGTCCAGCCATCAAAAGCTTCATTAATAACAAGAATTCCATATTCATTACAAATATCTAATAAAACTGAAGCGGCAGGATTATGCGTTACACGAATTGCATTACATCCCATTTCTTTTAAAATTTTTACTTGTCGTTCAATAGCGTCACGATTAGCAACTGCTCCTAAGGCTCCTTGATCATGGTGCATACATACACCTTTTAATTTCATGTTTTCACCATTCAATGAAAAACCAGTGTTATTATCAAAATTATAATAACGGAAGCCATAATCAGTTTCATATGTATCTAAAACTTCATTTCCATCTACTATTTCTGTCTTCAATGTATACATATTTGCATCATCAACTGACCACAATTCTGGTGATTCTATTTCGACGATCTGTTTTACATCTTGACTATCATCTGCAGCTATTTCAACTTGGCTAGAAGTTGTATTACTAGCTGCTTGACCAAATTCATCGAACAACGTATTTTTTACAGTCACTGTTTTATTAACGCTGCTATCATTTTCTACTGTTGTTGTTACATCAACTTCTACAGTTTTATCCTTATTTGTCTCTAAATCTTTAGCAACGATTTGTGTGCCGTTATATCCAACATGTACTTCATCAGTAACTGTTAAAGTTACATCTCGATAAATTCCACTTCCAGAATACCATCTACTGCTTGGAATTTTATTGTTTGTTTTTACAACTAAAACATTTTCTGTCTTACCATCAAAAACCAATTCATCCGTAAGATCGAAAGCAAATGCTGTATATCCATATGGATGTTCACCTAATTTCTTTCCATTTAAATAAACCTCCGCATTCATATAAGCACCATCAAATTCAACCATAAGCTGTTTGCCTTGATATTTTTCTGGTACAACAAAAGTCTTACGATACCATCCTATACCTCCTGGTAAAAATCCACTTTCTGCTTCTCCACTTGTAGTAAATTCCTGATCAATACTATAATCATGAGGCAAATTAACATTTTCCCATGATGTATCATTGAAATCTACATTTTGTGCATTAGTGACATCACCGCGATGAAATTTCCAATTTTCATTGAATAAAGTAGAACGTTCACCTTCTCCAATGATGTCAACAAATACATCTTCAGGAGTAGACTGTGTAATGCTTGCATCGGGTTTAGCTAGAATGTTGACTGGAGCTACAGATAATAATAATGTAGCTGTTAGTGCAGCTGAAATCTTCTTGTCCCAACTTTTTTTCATTTTTTTCCTCCTTTTCCAATATCCCATAAATATCTTTTATTATTGCACACTTAAATCCTACCACGTAAAAGCTTTTTTAACAACAGTTTTAGTAATTTTTTACTTAAAACATCACTAAAATTTAGTAATTAAATACTATGTTACAATAAATTTTATATTTTTAGATTATCTCGTTGATATTGAGGATAGTTAGTTGTAAAATTTTAATATCTTAAAATATTTTTATTAGCTATATATTAACCACATGTAAATATTTAGTTAACTGCTTAATTTTTCTTGATAAATTTTTGGATAAATATTATTTTGATGTTATATAGAGGAGGATATAATAAAATGTATAAATGTAGAGAAAATAGAGAGCTGTCTTGGTTAAAATTCAATGATCGCGTTTTAATGCAGGCAAAAGATTCTAAAGTACCATTGGGAGAAAAACTTAGCTTTATTTCAATATTCCAATCAAATCTTGATGAATTTTTTATGGTTAGAATTGGTTCTTTATATGATCAAATGCTTTTTTATCCAGCATCAAAAGATAATAAAACAGGAATGACAGGAGAAGAACAGTTAAAAGCGTGTTTAAAAAGAATAACTTATTTAAATAAGAAAAAAGATCGTATTTACCATAATATCATGAGTGAATTAGAGAATTATGGCTGGGGAATTGTTAAATTTCGCCAATTGAAAAACAAAGAGGATCGTAAATATTTTGAAAATTATTTTAATCAAGAAATCTTACCTTTAATTTCACCGCAAGTAGTATCAAAAAGACAACCCTTTCCTTTTTTAAATAATCGTGAATTATATATTATCGTTCAATTAGAATCAAAAAAAGGTAAACGTAAAATGGGAATAATTTCCTGTGGTAATGCTATGGACAATCGAATACTGGCTGTTCCAAATATGCAAGGTAAGTTTATTTTGGTAGAAGATATAATTTTGCATTTTGTCTCTAAAATATTTGCTAAATATACTATTAAAAATAAAGCATTTATAAGAGTTACAAGAAGTGCTGATATAGATGAAGATGATCATTCATTAGAAGGACATGAAGATTATCGTGAAATGATGGAAACTTTAATTAAACAAAGAAGAAAATTATGTCCTATACGATTAGAAATGTCAGAAGGATTAGAAGAATTAGAAATTTTAATGTTGATGAATTTCTTAAATTTGAAAAAGAATCAAATATATATTTCTAGTGCACCACTTGATTTAAAATTCATCAGTGAATTAAGAGATCATTTGAAATTTATGCATCCCCAAATGTTTTATAAAAAACTAGAAGCTAAAAATAGTCCATCGGTAGAAAACCGGATTCCAATGATAAAACAAATATTAAAGAAAGATATTTTACTTGCATATCCATTTGAATCCATGTCACCATTTTTAAGATTATTAGATGAAGCTAGTCTAGATCCTAGTGTTGCTAGTATTAAGATGACATTATATCGAGTAGCCAAGAATTCTAAAATCGTTAAATCTTTAATTAAAGCTGCTGAAAACGGTAAAGAGGTAGTTGTTCTAGTAGAATTAAGAGCACGATTTGATGAAGAAAATAATATTGACTGGTCTAAGCGTCTAGAAGAATCTGGATGTCGTGTTATATATGGTCTAGATGGTTTAAAAGTTCATTCAAAATTATGTTTGATAACTTGCAAAAACAGTCATGGTATTCAATATGTATGCCAAATAGGAACCGGTAATTATAATGAAAATACTGCTAAATTATATACTGATCTGTCTTTAATGACATCTAATCGCGAAATCGGCGAAGAAATTAATGCTATTTTTAATCATTTAAGTCTTGGAGAAACTGAAAATCAAGTTAACTACTTGATGGTTGCTCCTAACTGTATGATTACAAAAATATTTGAATATATTGATGAACAAATTGCTTTAGCTAAAGCTGGTAAAGATAGTTATATCGGTTTTAAATGTAATTCAATTACTAGTAAACAAATGATCGACAAATTAATTGAGGCTAGCCAGGCTGGAGTTAAAATTGATATGATCGTTAGAGGAATTTGTTGTATTATTCCTGGAATAAAAGATTACACTGAAAACATTCGTATTATTTCAATTGTAGGACGATACTTAGAACATTCGCGAATTTATATTTTTGGTACTGGAGAAGACCAAAAAATATATATTTCTTCTGCTGATTTAATGACAAGAAATCTTTCTCGTAGAGTTGAAGTAGCAGCTCCTATTTTAGATGAAAAAATAAAAAAGAGAATTATTTTCATGTTTAATACGATGTTACAAGATAATGTTAAGGCATATGAGTTATTAGCAGACAGTACGTATAAACGTATTAAAAATAAATTGCCAGAACTTAATAGTCAGGAATATTTCTTTAAATAGACGTTAATATTAGTTTATACATTTTTTAAAAGGAGTGATTATATGCGCATAGGTATACTAACAAGTGGTGGTGATTGTCAATCTTTAAATGCTACAATGAGAGGTTTAGTTAAAACCTTATATCAAAATGTTAAAGATCTTGAAATCATTGGTTTTTTATCTGGATATAAAGGATTGATGTTTGGTGACTATAAAATTATGAAACCAAGTGACTTTTCCGGCATCATTAATATCGGTGGAACTATTTTAGGAACATCAAGATGTCCATTTAAGAAAATGCAAGTAATTGAAAATGGATTTAATAAAGTAGAGGCAATGATTCAAACATACAAGAAACTTAAATTAGATTGTTTAGTTGTTTTAGGTGGGAATGGATCTTTAAAGTCGGCTAATTTATTGGCTCAAAATGGTTTGAATATTATTGCTCTTCCTAAAACTATCGATAATGATACTTGGGGAACTGATTATACTTTTGGCTATCAATCAGCCATTGATATTGCAACTAATTACCTTGATCAAATCCATACTACCGCAGCTAGTCATAATCGAATTTTTATCGTTGAAATTATGGGCCATAAAGTGGGGCATATCTGTCTTGCAGCAGGAATTGCTTCTGGAGCAGATGTAATCTTATTACCTGAAATTCCTTATGAAATTGAAAAAATAGCTGCAGCAATAAAACAACGTGAAATGACAGGAAAAAATTTCACTATTATCGCTTGTGCTGAAGGTGCTATTTCTAAAGCAGAAGCTGCCCTTACTAAGAAACAATATAAATTAAAAGTTGCTGCACGTGAAGGACATTCGGTTGTCTATGATATTGCCAAACAGCTAAGTCATTATACTGATAGCGAGATAAGGGTGTCTTGTGTGGGTCATGTACAACGCGGTGGTAACCCTTGTCCATATGATCGCTTAATGGCAACACGTTTTGGTATTGAAGGTGCTAGTTTGATTATGAATAACGACTTTGGTAAATTAGTAGTATATAAGGATAATTCTGTTACTGCTATTCCTTTAATTGAATCTGCAGGTAAATTAAAATATGTTGATGTTAATAGTGAAGAAGTTAATCAAGCTAGATTATTAGGTATTTCGTTTGGAGACTAAATATATTAATTAACTACGAAGATGATCGTAGTTAATTTTATTGACCCTTTGTATTATTTGTATTACAATAAATAATACAAAGAGGTGGTTTATATGTTACTTATAATTATAAGTATTGTGTTTATTAATATTGTTTTTTATTATTCTTCGAAAAGAGATGCAAAGTATAAAGAAGGACTATTATTTTTAGTTACTTTACCTGATTATGCTCTTGAATCTGTACCCGTACAACAAGTAATATCACGTTATAACAAACGTCTTAATTTAATGTTTATTTGCAGTTTTATATTACCAGTTATATTTATTTTATTAGCAAAATTACTTTCACCATTTTTATTTTTGTTGTTTCTTATAATTGTCATTTTTATAAATATTTTCATTCTTCAAATTCCTTTTAAAGAAGCTCGTAATAAATTATTAGAAATAAAAAAAGAAAATAATTGGCTTGTTTTAAGTGATAAATCATATAAAGTCGATTTACAGCTTTCTTCATCAATGGAAAAACATTCGTTTGGTTTACAACGTTATATAATCGCTCTTTTAATTGATCTTTTTACAACTATCTTAATGGTTAAATATGATGCTGATATAACGATGTATCCATATATGTTTTTACAAATACTAGTATTATTGATTGGTTTATTATTTATAAAAAAACAAGCCAATCAAACCTTTTGTGATAATTCTGAAGCTAACATAACAATTAATCTATTACGAAAAAATACTTTTTATGACTGCTTTTTCTTTTTGATTTTATGTGATTCACTATTTAATTTAGTAATACAGCTTTATCTTTTAGAAAAATTAACTTTCATATATCTTTTTATCTCTATTCTACTTTCATTAATTTCAATAATTATTACATTATATAAAGTTCATGACTATCGCAATAAAAAAGCAAATATTCTTTTACACTTCAAAGAAACTAATTATACTATCAGTGATGATGATTGTTGGAAAATAGGTATATTTGGTCCTGTCTATTATAATCCTTATGATCCAAGAACACTTATTTCTATGCCTGGTGGCAGTCAACTAACTTTTAATACAGCTAAAAAAAGCTATCGCTATTTTGTTGGGGGAATTATTTTAACTATTATTCTTTTTTTAACTTGGTTGTTTGGCTATCCTTATTATTTAGATCTAACTAATAATTTAGTTGATTTATCATTACAAAATAATGAAATTATTATTTCAAGTCAGTTTTATCATCATGTTATAGATACTAGTAATATTGAAAAGATTGAAATCTCAAATGATTTAGGTAAAGGTATAAGAACAAATGGTAGTGATACCGGTATTTATGCTAAAGGGAATTATGAATTTGATAAATATGGGAAATGTTATGTTTATTTAGCTAGTTTGCATGATTGCTATATCGTTATTTACACTAGTGATAAAACGTATATAATTAATGATGATAGAATTGATGATACTAAAAAATTTTACAATAAATTATTAGAGGTGATTGAACATGATAATTAATTTAAATTATAATAGTGATATTCCTATATATATCCAGCTGCGAAATGAAATTGTAAGAGGGATTGGAAACGGGCAATTTAAATATGGTGAGTCGTTACCAACAGTTAGAAGTTTAGCTAACGATCTTCATGTTAATAATATGACCGTTAATAAAGCATATGCTTTATTAAAACAAGAGGGATATATTTGTATTGATCGTCGCCATGGAGCCAAAGTTTTTCCTAGTTCAAATATATCAACTGATTTTAAAGATCGTATTTTTAGTGACTTACAACTACTTGGCAGTGAGGCAATCGTTAAAGGAATGGAAAAAGATGATTTTCTTAGTTTATGCAAAGAAATGATTCAACAATTGCAATATGAAACAAAATTAAGTAAATAAAAAAGGAGAAGTATATGGATAAAAAAGAAATATTATCGTTTTTAGACAACGATTTTGTAATAAATGGGGTGTTTTATTCTTATGAAAACATCCCTAGTCAAATAGGTAATGCAATATATACTTTTGGCAGTAACGATATTACAGATATAATTGCTTTTATTGACTGTAGTGAAAATAAAGATGGTAGTTTAGGAATGATTTTTACTAACAAAAAAATTTATTTTTTACTTAATGAATCAGGTATTATTAATTATGATGAAATCATTAAGTTAGAATATAAAAAAATACTAGTATTAGTTATATCGCTACTAAAGATCGTCAATATAATTTTGATAATTCTTTTATTAATTCTAAAAAATTTATTGATTTACTTTCAAAAATAACTTCTATAGAAACAAAAATGATTTTGACATCTCATGAAAAAGTTATCTATTATACTACCATTGTTTTAAATGATCTTTTAAATGATGAATATGAGGATATTGTTTTATCAAATCAGCAACAACAAAGAATTCAAGAATTTTTTTATAATTTTGAATTAATTAATAAATTGGACCAGGAAAATTATGATTTAGAAGTTGAGCTTTTATGTAATCAAGCATTAGATTTTTTTGATGAATTAGAATTAGATAGCGAAGAAATCGATGTTTTATTAGAACTTCAAAAACAGTTTGAAGAAAAAAAACAGCAAGAAGATGAAATGCTTGAAGGCGCTAAAAAATACTATGATGATATGATGAATAAATATAATAATGGCGATTCTTCAATGTTTGATCAAGTGAAAAATATGATGCATGGTTTGGGAATCAATGAAAAAGATATGGAAAATAAATCTCCTGAAGAATTGAATCAATATATTGAAGATTTATGTACGCGTTTTGGTATTTCTAAAAGTCAAATTGAAGCTCTTGCAAAAAAATTTAAATTATAAATTATAATTTGTCTTCTTTTATATACTTATTATCATTATCCAAATGATCAATTAATATATGATATTAAAAAAGATCTTTATGCTATACTAAAATATCATAAAAATCTTTTTCAAATACATCAAAAAAACTAATACATAAACCTATTTCTTATAAATTTTTACATATTTATTTCATTATTAAATTGTTAGACAATATTTATAAAGGTAACTAGTCTAGTGTTACGTCCACTCTAAAAACGAGAAAACATTCTTTACCTTTTTGCATTTGATACAATGCTTCTCGATTTACAAGCAGATCATAACATGTAACCTGCTTAATTTTAAGTATGACTATTTTGGACAGTTTTATACAAAGAATATTTTTATGCATCCACTTGTATAACAATCACTTATAATGGCTCAAAATAAAAGGCATGTGCTTTTTGATAAATAGACTCATAATTACGATATTTATTAAAATATTGCACATGCTATTTTATTAATATGTTTTTGATTACAAAATTCAAATTATCTTGATTTTACCTCTATTTATTACGTTGTTTCATCTATTTCTTGAACCTATTTTTCTTGACAATATTCAAACATTCCCTTTTTATCGGCATTTTTTAATAGCACTATTTTTATTTATCATTTTCATGGAAAATCAACGATATTTATTTATTCCTATATAGTGAGTATAAGAGGGCTATGTGAGATTCAAATCCAAAAAAAGTATTAAATGGGAATAGAATAATCTAAAATATTCAATCACTCCATGTAAATTTTCGAAGCATTCTCTTTATTTAATTTTTCATATCTAAAATTTCAACTTCTATCATTTTTAATTTAAACTATAGTAACTATCAACTTCATCTTTTCTAAATAACACTCTGCTTACTTCTATTTCATCATAATGATATATATACTTTTTTGAACAAAATTATTGATATTTAATATAATTCGGTGGTCTTTCGGTGGTCTTTCGGTGGTCTTTCGGTGGTCTATATCTTTCAATTATCTGATTTCTTAATAACATATCCACCTTTTGATCTAGTACCAATATGTTCAATAACTTCTTTTTTTCTTAATATTTTTACAGCATTTTCTACACTTGTCTTTTTAATCGATAGTAAATCTGCAATTTCTCTCGTATTCAAACCAGGATGACTAGAAATAATACCATAAACTAATAATTGTTTTTCTGGCAAAATTGTTGGATCAAAATTATTCTTTTGATATTCATCTTTTCTCGTCTTTCTTGAAACAATACTATTTTCAAGCGTTAATAAGACAGCTGATGAGTTTGGTTCAGTATATATAGGATCATTTAAAAATGAAGCTTGCATTTCATCGTATATACGC
>BAHP02000061.1 GCA_000508865.1 Clostridiales bacterium VE202-01 | reverse complement strand
GGAGGTTAATGCTATGGAATTAGACACACAAAAAATCAGAGTAGAAATAGCTAAAAGAGAGCTTAATGCAAAACAGTTTTGTCGTATAAACAACTTCCCATACAGTACTTTTATGGGAATCATGTCAGGCAATAGAGTTGGCAACTTAAAAACTGTTGGAAAATTAGCCAAAGCGTTAAATGTTGAAGTTTCAGAAATATTAAAGAATTAGGAGGATTAAAACAATGACAGATTTAAAAATGCTTACTCAAGATGAAGTATCAGAACTGATTAATGTTAGTCGTGATCAAATTACAATGCTTAGAGAAGTCGGCATCATCAGGGCTACTAAAACGGGCAAGTGCTATATGTTCTCACAAGCTGAAATAAAACGTTTTCAACGTGACTATGTGGGGTTAGATGTAAGCAACAAGGTAAAAGCGCTAGAAAGCTACAAGGAAGTAAATGGTATCAATTAATGTATTGGCGTACGGTTATGTGCTATTTCTTAGAAAGGAGGTAGCTGATGAATGATTTAAACATATTAGAAAATGTAAAGTATTATGCTGACTCAGGTATAAAAATTTTCCCTGTTAGGCCTAACAGTAAAGGAAATATAAACAAAGATAAAAATATCAATAATCAACTGTTAAAATCATGGCTAAATGAGGCATCAGCTGATATTAACACTGTAACGTCATGGTGGACTAAATGGCCTAATGCTAATGTGTGTATCTGCGGTGGAAGTCAATTAGATGGAGGGAAACTGATCATAATAGATGTTGATACAAAAAAAGGTAAAAGCGGTTTAGAATCCATTGAAAGATATGGTAAAAATCTGCCTGATACTGCAAAAGCAGTAACTCCTAGTGGAGGGTATCATTTGTATTATCTTGTGGCCAATGATTATAAACACGCTAATAGTAGAGATATTTATCCAGGTATTGATATCCGTTATGAGGGGGGATATGTTGTTGCTCCACCAAGCTCCATAAACGGTAAATATTATAAATGGATCAATAATAAACCAATCGCTATAGCTGATGATACAGTATACAATTTTTTAGATGGACCTAAAGGTAATAAAGGACAAGAAAGTTTACATATTGGTGAGATTATAGAAGACGGTTGTAGAGACGATACATTATTTAAACTAGCTTGCAGTTTACAGGCCAAAGGTTTAAGTGATGAGGCTATACGTCAAGCAGTATGGGAAGAAAATTTAAAAAAATGTGTTCCGCCTTATGATTTTGAATATGTTAAAGCCAGAGTTGAGAGTGCATTGAAATATCAAAAAGGGACGTCATCATATATAGAGCAACCTAAAACTTATAATCTTGATGTAACTTCAATGGATGAGGTCGAAGAAAAACCAGCCGAATGGCTTATTTATAACTGTGTTCCCAAAAGACAGATCACAATGGTTACAGGTGATGGTGGTGTTGGTAAAACTGCCTTATGGTGCAATATAGCTGCAGCTATTTCCAATGGGGGCTTATGTTTCTTTGAAGAGTGCGCCATATTGGATAGGCAACCTCAAAAAGTTATGTTTTTCTCATCAGAAGACGACCCAAGTTACACATTAAAAAGACGTCTTAGGCTAAATGGAGCCAATATGTCTAACATTATCACTATTACACTAAGTGACGAAAGATTTGGTGATATAAAATTTAATGGACCATTATTAGAACGGCTTATAGACAAATATAAACCGGCTCTAATAATATTCGATCCATTGCAGAGCTTTATACCTCCCAATGTGAATATGGGTTATAGAAATGCAATGCGTGATGTTTTAAATCCATTAATAGGCTTAGGTGAAAAATACGGTACTAGCTTTATGATCATGAGCCATACAAATAAACGTGAGAATGCATCAGGTAGAAGTAGAATGTCTGACAGTTCCGATATATGGGATATTGCTAGAAGTGTTCTTATTGTTGGTAATACTGGTGAAGATAACATTCGCTATATGAGCCATGAAAAAAATAATCTTGGAGCATTACAGGATACAGTTTTATTTACGGTTGATGATGGAATACCAAAATTTAAAGGTACTTCTAAACTCAAGGACCATGATTATATGAGCAGTAAATCATATAGTCGTAAAGGTGCATCTTCTAGAGACGAGGCTAAAGAATTTATACTCGATTATTTAAAAGATAGTGATAAAGAGGCAAACGATTTAAACGAAATGGCCATAGCAATGTCTATTAGTAAAAGAACTTTAGAACGTGCTAAAGCTGAATTGAAAAAAGAGGGCTTAATAGAAATAAAAAGAATAGGATCACCAAAAAGCGAGGGAGGACAAAAGACCATTATAGGTTTATCTCTCTAGTGACATAAAAAATATGGCGTTTTCTATAAAATATATTGATATAATCAGTGTTTTTAGTAATCGCCACTGTGGCATTTTCTAAATTTCTAAGAGTTAGAGATAACCACATGGCGTTTTCTATAAAACCGTTGGTACATATAGCTTTTCTCTTGAAAACGCCATATTATTAGTTAGTCTAGAAAGAGTGGCATTTTCTAAAATGATGGCTATTTCAAAAAAACACAACAAAAAAGGAGCAAATAATGGAAAAATATATTAGAGCTGAATATTTTGATAAAAATGGTGATACCGCTTTTCAAAATATTTATATAGCCGACATAAAAGAGCGGACATGGAATGAAATATTAACATTCATTGAGCAAAGATATTTCAAAGGTACAGACAAAGTTCTAATAGGACTTTTGAACTTCAGGAATATAACCGATTGGAAACAGTTTAACAGTATGGATGAGGATGACATTCAAGAATGGATTGATAATAAAAATGTTGATTTTATATATTTCTGTCCTGAGGGTTATGCTATGCCTAAAAATGCTAAAATTGTTAGAATAGATATAAAACCTTTATAACATCAATGCTAACTTTTTATGGGCATTCAGGAATAAACAACAGTATCAAAATGTTAAGAAAAGTTAAGTTTCACACGTATATATGGAATTAAGACATATGATCCAAAAAAGAAATGAGGTAAATAAAAATGAGTAGAAAAAGCATTTTTTTAAACAAGTTGAATAAGTTTATAAGTGATATTAATGCAACCAATCAAAAGTTGGATAATATTTTAAAGAGCAGTGATTACAATCCTGAGTATAAAAGCAAGGCTAAATTAACTACACATCAGGCTAAAAATAATATTGGCCATGATATAGGCAGTTCATTAAACACCATCATTGATGAGGCTATCAGTGACTATAGGGTTAAATTGGATAAGGCTAACAAGGAACGTCTGTTAAATCAGGGATATCAGTTGGGACTGCAAAACCTTGTAAATGCCATTAGCAGTAATGCATTATCAAATGACGATCTCCAAAGTATGTATGGGGTCTATAAAGATGATATTATTGCAGTTAAATCAATTAATGCTGCAGTCAGTAAATCGGGTAATACTTATTTGGAACTATTGCCCCTACCTGATAATGAAAAAACCATTACAACGTTAAATAAACTGAAACTGAATATAGAAAACTACATCATGACACCTAACAACGATAGTGATTTAGCCATTGTTGGTATGACACAGTTTATTAATGACAGTTTAAATGACGATATGCACAGTATATAAAATTGGAGGGTATGATAATGAGTAACAAACACATAACTGAATTGGAAAATGTTGTAAAAGGATTTTTTAAAGAACTTAATACCATCAACTTACAGGAAAAACAGCTGGAAGAAAAGAAAAATATATACAACGCTGAATACCTAAGAGATTTTGAAATGGACTTGACCAAAAGAAAAAATGAACTCATTGAAAAGTATGATCAGATGCTTGTTGATGAAACTGAAAAGTTTAGAACGTTCATGAAAGACTACTTCACGCCTAAAGGCAGTGATATTGATAATGAAACAACCGCTTTATTAAATTCAGGCATCAAACTCAGTCACGAGGAATTTATGGCTATTGCAGATAAATTTAGCACCAACCATACAATGATTAGAATTTTAAAGGAATATGCACTAAAGAACGGTTTAGATCTAACCGAAGATATTCTTGATCTGAATTTGGATAACTGCAGTAAGTTGCTTGACTCGCTTTACAATGAGCTAAAGAACATGATCGTAAGTCTTGGTCAAAGCTATGACGCATTTCTTTTCACTGATGAAAGCGGACTATGGCAAGATCATATCAGCACCTTGTACAAACCGCTTGATGTATTAGACAATTAGCTCCAGGGGGCTTTTTGTTTGTATGTCTTAAACCAGCTAAAATAAAGGGTTCTAGGAGCATTTATAGGTAACGGGTATAAAATATCCTGATTGGTCTAAACGTCCGCAGACAGTAAGCTAGCTATGGTTAAAAAAGCATATACAATAAATTGGAGGATATAAAATCAAGTTGTTAAACAACTTGCGTACAAAATCAAAAAAGTACGCATACAAAAAAGTATGCACACAAAAATGATAAAACGGTTAAGAAATGTTAAGATTTTTTTACATAGGGGAAATACAACTATCAGCACATAACTGTTGAATTTGTTGTGATTTTTATTGATTGGGTTGCAACCTTCTTATGCAACAAAAAAAAGGTTGCAACCCTTAAATTTAAGGGATGCATTTACAAAACGACAATAACACAAAAAAACACCTGCTTTATCTACAGGTGTAATATATTATATTTTGGAGTTATTTTATAAATCTAGCCCCTTCAAGATATTTACAAACGAGCCTTAAAGATCTACGTCTTTTTGTTTGATCTATCAGTGACTTTATGTATGTTTTAAACGGATCTTCATTTGATCTATGAGCTTTCTTTTTCCTTTCCTCACGCTTTCCAACTATTACTCCCAGCAGGAACGCGTCAACAATTGTAAAATTTTTAGAAGTTTTTCTTATTTCTCTTAGACTATCTTGATTTTCAGATACCGGCTTCAAGAATTGATATTTTAGTATTTCTAAATCTTTATTCATGGTTAGCTGGTTCCTTTCTAAAATCTCTTATTATCAAATAATTAAGATAATCAAACATACGTTTTAATGCTTCATCACTTAAATCTTTTAGATGCTCAATAATACATCTTTCATATGTTTCTCTATCCATTATAAGCGCATCCTTTCTTTTGTGCTTTAGCTCCTTGTGCATATCCAAACACAAAGGCATTATAAATCACACTATATATATCTTTTGAACTATTTTTAATATCAAAACGTTATCAATACTCATAACATAATTACTATTGATATTTCCTTTTGTAATTTTAATTAACTTTAATGCATTTACTGGTCTACCCATTTTATTTACCTCTTTCTTATTTGATTTTAGAGGCATAATGTAGTACAATAATTATGCCTTTTTGGGTAAATAGAGAGTTATTGTTTTAGCGAGCAAACTCTCTATTTTATTTTTTTATTTTCAATAACCTCGTTGTAAACCATATCAATACCTTTAAGAATAACATCTGTTTTTGATAAATTAAGTTCCTTAGAACAAAATTCGATTTTTTTTAACTCTTCATCAGTTGTTCTTATTTTTGTTTGATTTTTTCTAGGGTTTTCAACTTTAGGTCGCCCTGTTCTTGGGCTCATATATACACCTCCTTATTTATTGTGTACACAATTATTATATAATAGGTACACAAAAAGTCAAGAGATAATTTTAAAATTGTAGCATTTACCTCTTTCTTATCTGAATTTAGAAAACACAAAAAAACCTTATATTTAACGTATGAGGGCTTTTTGCTGTAATATGATTATTTATACCAAAATAACTTAAACGCTTCTATAACGAAAGAAAAAGCTGAATCTAGGCCAATGTATTTACTTACCATTAGATATAAGTTATACTTATGATAAAAATAAGTGCTATTTATGTCATGAGAGGTGAACCGTATGAAGATAATTGACTACAACAAATATTTTAGAAATGCTACTAAAGATGATTTAATGGACCTTGAACGAGGTAAGTTTATGGAGCTTACCAAAAAGGAACTGTTAAAAATATGCTATGCAATGCTAAGCTGTTTAATTGATTTGAAAGACTAAAGGTAAAGAATCCTTTAGTTTTTTTTCATTATAGCCATTGCTGAGCCTGATTTTAGGCCGAGTGAAATCCATTCTTCATTAGTGACGAATACCCATGCTTTTATGTTGGTTCTCTAATCTTGTTAGATTACCCATAAATTTATGGACTTTATGTAAGGTTAAATCAAATTGAGTTCAGTTCGTGAAATTTATGATTTGTTAATAATTTATATCAATATATAAAGTTTTACCTAGTCATGTGTCGATTTATAATTGTATGTATGCTATAATCAAATATCATAATACGAGGGAGGAAAAACAAATGGCTAATACAAATTATGGTAAAACTGGACAAGTGCCTCAAAAGCCAGGTAGGCCCGCGGGACACTCAGTACCTAGACCGCAAAAAGAGTATGGTAATTATACAAAAAGAGAGCGACCATTAAACAGAGTTGATGCAGAACTCAAACCGAAAAAAGGTAAATAGAATGGATGAATATTTTAATCATTTAATTAAAGTACAAAAACAATACATAAAGCAAGAAAAAAACTGCTAAAATATGTTTGAAAATATTTACTTTTGGTCGTGCTCTTTTATTAGCATCTATACCAGTGGTAATATGTTTTGATATCTATAGTAATGAAATTGTAATAGTTATAACTGCAATTCTTGCATTTTTAGAATTTTTAACAAATTTCTTTGATTATGATAAAAAACTTATACTATTAAATGAAGCTTTGTGTGATATAAATTATCAATATTATAGTTACATACATGACCTTGGAATTTACAAAGGGGTATCATCTGATGAATGCGATAGGCTTTTTGTAGAAGAAACTTTAAAAATTAGTGATAAAATGGATAAGAAAACTAATAATAAATATAATATGGATGCTATAAACAAAATGGCGCCTAAGCAATAAAGGGGTATAAATTAACAAAGGACTAGATAAGTCCTTTTTAACTAATTTTTTAAGTTCAAGAGACAATGAATGCAGTATAAACTCGACACATTTTCGACACTTTTTGAGTGTCAAATAAAAAGGCACGTATCGGTATGTAACCTAGTATGTGCCTTAAAACCCTTGATATAGCGTCATGTAATAGCGTGTAATTGTATGTAATGATTAACTCCTATAATCGTGAGGGGAGACCATTGTAAACAATGGCTTAAACACTAGGTTTTACTAAGGTTTAAGCCTTTTTATTTTATCTTTTGATTTTAATTTACTTAGTTGTATTTAAGTAAATTTAGATATATTTAAATGAATTAAAAGTTGTCAAAAAAGCTACTCATTTTATTTTAAGTGGCTTTTCTAATATATTTTTACAATATTTTTAATCCTATATTATAAAATAAAATTAAACTATAATTAGTATCAAATTG
>BAHP02000062.1 GCA_000508865.1 Clostridiales bacterium VE202-01 | reverse complement strand
ATATCGTTAATAAGACAGAGCTTACAAGATTAGAAAGAAATCTTGATTCTTGTTTCTGTGAAATTATAGAATTACAAAAATCTGTTCGTTCTTATGCACTTACTATTGTTTTAACAATAGCAATGATCGGAACGATATTTATGGCATTTTCAACATTTGCAGTTATTCAAGAGCCGCCACTAGTTATCCCATGTATTATATTTGCCATTCCAGGTTTTATTGGCTGGATTTTGCCTTGCTTCTTAAATAAGAAGTTGATGGAAAAGCAACGAAAAAAAGTCATTCCTTATGTTGAAAAAAAGTATGATGAAATAGATCAGATATGTGACAAAGCTATTCAACTTAAGAATTTATAGTTGTTTAATTACTGAGGTTTATTTTACATGATAAGAAAATTGAAAATAAAACATATAATACAGCAAATAAAAGCACTAAGTTTTAAGTATAGGATACTTCTTTATATCATTACACTTATTTTTTCAACTATATCGCTCATACAGGTATCTACACATATGTTGTCAGAATGGATAAGTATCATAATTTATGTTATAGCCGCTATATCATTTATTGCATCAACTTATTATATTGTTATTTATTCTAAAAAAAGTATATTACAAATGAAAAAGATATAAGTTTATCAATAAAATACATTCAGATTATCGATATAAAATTTTTGTTATGACAAGCTGTAGTCTTATTTTAAATATAATATTTGCAATTTTTAATGGGATCATTGGTATTATGCATTGCTCGCCATGGTTTATTACGTTATCAGCTTATTATATATTTTTAAGTATTATGCGTTTTATGGTTATTAGATCTGAATCAAAAATATCAAAAATGAAACGTACCCAGCGAGTCTTGTTACAGGAAATAAATATATATTTTTGTTGTGGGATTTTATTGATTTTGATGACAATAACATTAATAGGAGCAGTAGTTCTCTTAGTTAATTTTGAAGGAGGTAAAAGTTATCCTGGATATATTATTTTTATTGTAGCTGGATATACCTTTTATAAAGGAATTTCATCGGTAATTTATCTTTTTACCGTAAATAAATTGAAATCACCGTTATTAAAAGCAACCCGAAGTATTGGTTATGTTGATGCATGTGTATCTGTATTATCATTAGAAAGTGCAATGGTAGCTTCTTTTGGAAGTGGAAATATTAAATCTGAAGAAATATTGTATTTAATATCCGGTATTGCTGTATGTTTGATGGTATTTTTTATTGGGATTAATTGTATTGTATCATCAAATAAGGATGAAACGGTATTTAGATATATAATAATGAGATAGGTATGAAAATGGAGAGTAAATTATGGAAAAAATACGTTCTGGACAATCTTTTCTTTATCGTAAAGAAGGATTGAATTGTACTGTTATTGATGTGTGATTAAAAAAATAAAATCAGAGGTTCTATCTTAACACAGGCATTAAATGAAGCAATGAAAAGACATCCTTTCTAGCAAGTAAACTAGTTGAAAAAAATGGTGATTTTTATATTGCTGATAATCAAAATATTGCTTTAACAGTTAGAAGAAGTAAATCTTTCCGTTCTTTAGGAAGTTTATCAAATTCTTATCATTTAATTGAGGTTAGCTATTATAAAGAACACATCTATGTTTCATTTCATCACGCCTTATGTGATGGAGGAGGAATCAAACCATTTGTTGAAACACTGATTTATTATTATTTTGTTAAACTTAATAATAGAGATTATGATGCACTCCATGTCAGAAAATCAACTGATTCAATGTTTTTATGAAACAGCAGAACTGTTTCATAAAAAATATGAAGTTCAGTCTTTTGAAGAACCTCTTATTAATAAAGATAGTTTTAAACTTCCCGAATATGATCATCAAATAGAAGATGAAGATTATCGTTTTGAAATAGAAATAAATTCTCAGGAGTATTTATCATTTGCCAAAAGGGTCAATGCAACACCGGCTATTTTGATGTCTTATTTAATTTCAAAATCGATATATATCAATAATTCAAATATAGATAAACCTATTGTTTGTTCTATAGCAACTGATATGAGAAAGGAATTAGGGTTGCCTCATACTCACAAAAACTGTGTCAGAAGTATGTATCTTTCATTCGACCAAAAAGATAATCAAATGAATTTAAAAGAATTATGCACAAAATATAGAGAAAGTATAGCTAAACAGCGAGATCTAAACTATGTCAAACAAACAGCGAATATGTTTAGTGGTATGAATGATAAATTAGATCAACTCAAAACAATGGAAGAAAAGAAAAAATAATGTCTTTTTACGATACGATGACAATTAATAGTTTTGTTTTAAGTTATTTAGGTACATTTGATTTAGGTGAATGCAACCAGTTTATTGATGCTATTCATTTCTATTCAGGTGGAATCAAAGGTATAACAGTAAATATGACAGCTACATCGCAGTCATTTAATATCACTTTTATTCAGAATATTGAAACAGAAAAATATGTGCGATCATTTATACAATTATTAAAAGAATTGAAAATAAGTTATTGCTTAAATGATAAGATAAGATTTTCAACGACAAAAGATAAAACTCAAAAAACAGCTCATTATCAGTCTGAACGTTTTCAAATAAAATCGTAATGAAAGGGAAGGGGATAAAAATGAAATCAGGAATTTATTTAGGAAAAGAAAATGTCGAAATAAGAGAAGTTGAAATGCCAGCAATAGGTGACAACGATATTCTTGTAAAAAACCTATATGCCTCTATCTGTGGAACAGATGTGGCTGTTTATAAACATGGTCCTAATACCGGACATAAGGTAACTATTGGTGGTGAATTTGGTCATGAAATGGTTAGTAAAGTTGTAAAAGTTGGAAAAAATGTTAAAGATATACATATCGGTGATGTTGTTTATCCATATCCGTTACTTGCTAGAGGAGATCCTGCACGGGCTGGAACAACAGGAGGATTTTCTCAGTATATTCCAATTGTCAATGCAACATTAAATAAACAGATTTATAAAATTAGTGATAATATTTCACTAAAAGCAGCTTGTTTGATTGAACCTTTTACTGTAGGCTGTCGTGCTGCAAGAAGAAGTGAACCAAAAGAAAATGAAACTGCAATCGTTTTTGGGGCTGGGACGATTGGAATTGCTGCAGCTATAGCCTTAAAGTATTTTGGTTGTGATAAGGTCATGGTCTGTGATATATCTGACTTTCGACTTGATATAGTTAAAAAATTAGGTTTTGAAGTATGTAATAATGGTTGTGATGATTTAAAAACAAAGGCTATCGAATATTTTGGAAAAGCGCCTTCGTTACAAGGAACTACCGCTGATGTTGATATTTATATTGATGCTGCTGGAGTTGATTCAATATTAGAAATATTCCATGATATGGGCAAGATTATTAGTCGTATGGTCGTTGTTGCAGTTAATGCTGGAAAAAGACCAGTAGATATTTTACATATGACTTATGCTCAACAAGCACTTATTGGTAGTGGTGGATATTTTCCAGAAGATGTTGAAGATGTGATGAAGATAATGGAAAGTCATAGATGGGATATAGAATCAATTATTACTCATGAATATTGTATTGATGAATTAAAAAAAGCAATCGAAAAAGCTTCGTATCCTGAAGAAGCATTAAATGTTATTATTGATTATTCTAAATAAAAGGAGGTCTAAAAAATTAATATAATCTAAGGCTATTAAATGTTGTGAAATACACCAGCTCAATATAAGCTATGAATCATTATAATGTGCATTGTCATCTAGAAAGAGGCAAAAATAAAAATGCTGTTTTTATAACTGATAAATATAATTCGTTGAAAAAATGTAATTAAAAATTTAAATAATGAGTTTTTGTACTATAGAGATATGATGGTTTATTTGTTATAATGTTTTGTAAGTGAGTGGATGAAAATGAAAGATAAAAAATTAACAATGCAGGATATCGCAAAAATGGCTGGTGTAGGAAAAACAACTGTTTCACGATATTTTAATGGTGGTTACGTAAAAGATGAAACCCGCGATAAAATTAAAAAAATAATTGATGAATATCATTATCAACCAAATACTTTTGCCCAAAGTTTAAAGGCGAAGGAAACAAAGATCATAGGCATTATTGCCCCTACGTTAACATCAATAACTTCTTCAAGAGTGCTGATGTCATTAGATGCTTATTTAAAAGATCAGGGTATACACCGTTGATCATCAATACAAATCATGATGAATTAGAAGAATTGAAGTCAATAGAGAAACTATGGCATATGCGAGTTGATGGAATCGTTTTATTAGCGACAGATGTGACAATGGCACATCATACTTTATTGAATAAGCTTGATATACCGATCGTATTTTTGTTTCAGAAGATCAGTGATGGTATTTCTATACTTAATGATGATTATCATGCTGGTTACGATATTGGAAGACATGTTGCTAAGAATCATCACAAAGACATTGTTTTCTTAGGGGTTGGCGGATACGATGAAGCAGTAGGATATGTCAGAAAAAAAGGTGTCATGGATGCTTTGAAAGAATATGGTATCGATCATGTAAAAATGGTAGAAACAGATTTTACTTTTGATAAAACAAGGAAAGTTGTACATAATTTATTAAAAAGACATCGTCCTTCTATGATTATTTGTGCAACAGACAATATTGCTTTAGCGACTTTTAAAGAATTAAAAGAAGCTAATATCAAAGTGCCTGAAGAAGTTTCTTTGACAGGCTTTGGTGGTTATGAAATATCAGAATTGATCACACCTAGTTTATGTACGATTCGTTTTGATAATGAAGAAGCTGGAGTCTTGGCTGGTTACACGATTATACAATTGATCAAAGGTGAAAGTGTTGATAAAGAGACGATAATTGGATATCAATTTATCCCAGGAGAAAGTGTAAAGAAGATGGAGAAATGATGAATTTCTCTTTTATAAAAATATGAAACCGATACCACATTATTGTTGACAAGCGCTTACAATTAGTGTATATTGATGTTGTAAGGAACCGGTACCATAAAATATAAAAAGGAGAAGAAAAATGGGAGAAACGAAACAAGAAAAGTATTCACGAATTTCAAAAGAGATAGTGGAATATGTAGGAGGAATGGATAATATTCAAGGAACTGCACATTGCGCTACAAGATTAAGAATCGTTCTAAAGAACAATGATTTGGCTGATATGGAAAAGCTCGATGATGTAGATTTAGCAAAAGGGGTATTTATTGCTGGAAATCAGTTACAAATTATTTTTGGAGCAGGTCTTGTTAATGAAGTTTATGAAGTTTTTAGTCGCTATACGCATACTGAAAATATGTCTTTAGGAGATATTAAAGATCAAAGTAATAAAAAACAAAATCCAGTTCAAACTGTTATTAAATCATTATCTGATGTTTTTATTGATATCATGCCAGGTATCCTAGCGGCAGCTCTATTAACAGGGATTACAGGTGTTTTAGGAAATTGGGATGTTGTCAAAAATAATGAAACATTATTTGCACTCAATAAGCTTGTCAGTTTAGCATCAAATGGTATTTTCGCTATTTTACCAATGGCTGTATGTTATAGTGCGTGTAAAAGATATGGCGGGAAACCGATCTTAGGTTTAGTTGTAGGTGCGATCATGTTGGATTCTTCACTAGCTAATGCTTATTCTGTTGGTAGTGGAACAGTCGTACCAGATGTTATTCGGATTTTTGGTTTACCAATCGAACTTGTTGGTTTTCAAGGAGGAATCATCATTGCATTAATGATGGGATTCGTTACAGCAAAATTAGATATTTTCTTTGATAAAAAAATACCTGATGTCGTGAAGCTGTTATTTTCACCGTTATGTACAGTTTTTATTTCAACAGTTTTATTATTTACGATCGTAGGACCAGTTGGTAGAGAATTATCAAGTGCTATTACAAATGGTTTAGTATGGATGACACAAAACTTAGGGGCTCTTGGTTATGCGTTTTTTGCCGGCGTACAACAAATCATCGTTATTACTGGTTTGCATCATATTCTTGGTGCAGTTGAAGCCCAGCTTATCGCTGATACTGGTAGAAATTTCTTAAATCCACTAATGTCAGTTGCTTTAATGGGACAAGGTGGTGCAGTTTTAGGATATTTAATATTAAATTGGAAAAATAATAAAGCTAAAGAATTATGTTTACCATCATTTGCATCAACATTATTCGGAATCAGTGAACCAGCCATTTTTGGGGTTAACTTAAGATATAAATTTCCATTAATTGGTGGATGTATTGGTGGAGCTTTAGCTGGTGCGTATGTTTATTTTGCAAATTTAGCGTCATTAGGATTTGGAACGACAGCACTGCCAGGAATTGCTATATGTGATCCTGCAAACAATGGTTATATTAACTATATTATTGCCCATGTTATTGCTTTAGCTGGTGGATTTATCTTTGCGGTTATTCTTGGAAAAACAAAAGGTCAACCAAAAGAAGTAAAAAGTGATGAAAAAGTTACTGAAAACGCTGTTGAATTTAATGAAGAAATAGAAATATTATCACCAGTAAAAGGTGAAGTTAAAAATGTGACAGAATCTACTGATCAAACATTTGCTTCTAAAGCCATGGGTGATGGAATTGCAGTTACTGTTAGTGAAGGAAAGGTCGTTGCTCCTGCTGATGGAAAGATCTCATTTGTTTTTCCAAGTAAACATGCAGTAGGTTTAATGTTAAAAGATGGTTCAAGTATTCTCATTCATTGTGGGATAGATACTGTTAATTTAAATGGTGAAGGCTTTGAATGTTTTGTAGCAATAAATCAAGAAGTTAAACAAGGGGATGTTCTATTAACATTTGATCAGGACTTAATTGAAAAGAAGGGGTATTCTACAGAGACGATGATGGTTTTTGAATTAAACGAAGGACGTCAGGTAGAAATGAAATATACAGGAGCAACAAAGGGAGAAGATGTAGTAGCAATTATTAAATAACTGGAGGATGAATAAAAATATGATGACAAAAAAAGATTATTATGATCAATATGATAATCATCAAAATATGAGGGATAATGTAAAAAAAGATAAAAATCGTTTACATTATCACCTCATGCCTCCGACTGGATGGCTGAATGATCCAAATGGATTATGTCAAAAAGATGGTATTTATCACATTTATTTTCAATACACACCATACGACTGTAACTGGGGAATTAAATTATGGGGTCACTATACTTCAACAGATATGGTTCATTTTAAAGAAGAAGAACCATTTTTATACCCTGATCAAAAAGAAGATCGTGATGGAGTATACAGTGGTTCAGCTTATGTTGAAGATGGAAAAATATATTATTTTTATACCGGAAATGTTAAATTAAATGATCGTGATGATTATGATTATATCAATGATGGTAGAGAACAAAATACGCTTTTTTTTACAAGTGAAGATGGCATGGAGATAAGTAGAAAAAATTAATTTTAGATAATGATGATTATCCTCATAATATGTCAAAACATGTAAGAGATCCTAAAATCTTTAAAAAAGGGAAATATTATTATATGGTTTTAGGAGCCCGAACAAGAGATAGCCAAGGCTGTGTATTACTTTATCGAAGCCAGGATTTACAAAATTTTCAGTATTATAACTGTATAACAACACCGCAACCTTTTGGTTATATGTGGGAATGTCCCGATTTATTAGAAATAGATGGACAATTATTTTTGATTTGCTGTCCCCAGGGAGTTGGGCAGAATGGTTATGATTATGCTAATGTTTATCAGATGGGATATTTTCAATTAGAATATGATTTTGAGCAAAACCAATACAATTTGGGAGAGTTTAAAGAATTAGATCGAGGATTTGATATATATGCCCCGCAAAGTTTTATTGATGAAAAAGGCAGACATATTTTATATGCATGGATGGGAATCCCAGATGCATCTTATCATAATGATCCTACTATTCAATATAGCTGGCAGCATGCTTTGACAATGCCAAGAATGCTGATTCAAAAAGATGGAAAAATTATTCAACAGCCATTAGTTGAGATGAAACAGTTAAGAAAAGAAAAATATGAAATGGATATAGATCAATGGAATGATACATCATATGATGATGTATGTTATGAAATGGATATTGAGTTTAAAAATCAAAAAGATTTTCAAATTCAAATAAGAGATGATGTTTTCTTGAATTATAAAGATCATGTTTTAACATTATCACTAGGAACAAGCGGTTGTGGGCGTGATCAAAGAAGTGTTGAAATCAAAGAAGTTAGGCATTTGGATATTTGGAGTGATACATCGGCTTTAGAAATATTTGTCAATGGTGGACAAGAAGTTTTTACGACAAGGGTGTATAGTGAAACATTATCACAGCATCTTTATTTTCATACAAGTCATCAAGGAAAATTAACTTACTATCCTTTAGATAGCTATCAAATCGAGAAAAATGAAAAATAATGAATATCGTTTAAAATATCATTTAATGCCGTTAGAAGGAACGATTGCTGATCCTAATGGCATGTGCCAAATCGAAGATACCTTCCACATATTTTATCTTAATGATCCTCAAGCCTTTAAAACAAAAGGAAGAGTTCCTTGTATTTGGAGACATTATAGTACGCAGGATTTTATCAACTTTGTTCAAGAACCAATAGCACTTTTGCCAGATAGCCGATATGATAGAGATGGTGTTTATAGTGGCAGCGGTTTTTATGAAAAAGGAAAATTGTATTTGTTTTATACTGGAAATGTTCGTCATCAGGGAAATTATGATTATATCATGGCAGGTAGAGAACAAAATGTTTTGATGGTTCAAAGTGCTGATTATATTCATTTTGATGATAAACAATTATTGATGACAAATGCCGATTTTCCTCAAGATATGACAAAGCATGTTAGAGATCCTTATGTTTTTTATCAAGACCAGTATTATATGTTTTTAGGTGCAAGAGACATTCATGATCAGGGAATGATCCTTGCTTACGAAAGTAAAGATAAAAAAGAATGGAAATTTATTCAAAGAATTAAAACTGAAGAGAAATTAGGTTATATGTGGGAATGTCCTGATTATTTTGAACTGTCCCAGCAGCAAATCCTGGTTTGCTGTCCTCAAGGGATAAAACAACATGAATACGAAAACAATCATCAATGTGGATATTTTATTTTAAATGGTGATTTTAGAAATAATTATCAATTAGAAAGGTTTCAATCGTTTGATGAAGGATTTGATTTTTATGCCGCCAGAACCTTTTTAAGCCAGGATAAAAGACGAATTCTTGTTGGCTGGATGGGAATACCCGATTGTCCTTATAAAACTCCAACTATTCAATATAATTGGAATGATGCATTGATACTTCCTAGGGAATTAACATTTAAGGATAATCAAATTTATCAATATCCCATTCGTGAAACAAAAAATTTAAGAATAAAACATCTATATAAAGAATTAGTTGAAAAAGAAATATACTATTATCAAAGTCATGCTTGTCAAATTCATCTTGAAATAACTTCTCAAGAATTTCAAATTGATTTAAGAAAAGATCTTCAATTAAGATATGATGGAAAGATATTGATCCTATCGTTACAAGAAAGCGGCTATGGTAGAGATAAAAGATGTGTTAAAATAAATGAGATAAGTGAAATAGATATATTTAGTGACATATCATCACTTGAAATATTTATTAATCATGGTCAGAAGGTAATGACGACACGTGTTTATGATTCTTATCATGATACAAAAATAAAAGTTTCTTGTCCAATGACCATGGACTATTATGAACTGAAACCATATAACATTATAGAAAAAAAGGAGACAAAGATATGAAGCTAGGAGCAATCGAAGCAGGAGGAACAAAATTTGTTGTATGTATTGGAGATGAAAATGGAAATATTATCGATCGGGCATCATTTCCAACAGAAGAACCAGAAAAAACAATGGCAAATGTTTTTCAATATTTTGATGATAAAGATATCGAAGCATTAGGAGTCGGAAGTTTTGGTCCAATCGATCCAGATGTTAATAGTCCAACATATGGATATATAACAACTACCCCTAAACCAGGCTGGTCAAATTATAATATTATGGGTGCTTTAAAAGAAAGATATGATATCCCGATGGGATTTGACACAGATGTCAATGGCGCAGCTTTAGGAGAAGCAATGTTCGGAGCAGCTAAAGGACTTGATAGTGCACTATATCTAACAATTGGAACTGGAATAGGCGGTGGTGCTATTTTAGGTGGAAAACTTGTACATGGTTTATTGCATCCAGAAATGGGACATATGAAAATGATCGTTAGAGATGATGATCCATATCAAGGAGCATGCCTATATCATGGAACATGCTTAGAAGGGTTAGCAGCCGGACCAGCCATAGAAAAAAGATGGGGAGTTAAAGGAAGCGAGCTGCCAGAAAATCATCCAGCCTGGGATTTAGAAGCATATTATATCGGTCAGGCATGTGCTAACTATATATTGATCTTATCACCTAAAAAGATCATCTTAGGTGGTGGGGTCATGCATCAAAAACAGCTTTTTCCTATGATACATCGTTATACTCAGCAGTTTTTAAATGAATATATTCAAAAAGAAGAAGTGACAACAGATAAAATCAAAGACTATATCGTATATCCAGGACTTGGTGATAATGCTGGTGTTGTAGGAGCATTAGCGCTAGCATTAGAAGCAAAACAAAATAATTAAAATGCTGCTTGTTTAAAAAATATAGAAAATGATAATTACTAAACGAATATTACCTAGGGACATTTATGTTGTCCCTTTTACAATTATTATGACAAATGATCCAATATCTACTCATCCATTGCTCTAGTACAGGAATAGAGCTTTTTGAGGTCTTTTTGTTTTAGGTGAACAGAATATACTTTTATGGAAATGAAACCATTGTTTTCTAACTCTCGAATATAATACTGTCTATTTGTTTTTGGTGTTCACCAAAGCAACAATATATCATAGAATGAAAATTTTTTATTTTCCAAAACTAATATTTATAATTTAGTGATTATTTTTGTTTTTTTGATATCTTTGTATTATACTAAAAAGGAATTTTTTTAAATGTGAGGTGATTAATAATGAAGGTATTGGTAAGTTCTTGTATATTGGGTAGAAATTGCAAATACAATGGTGGAAATAATCTTAACAGTAAGGTCATCAAGTTTTTAGAAGACAAAGAAGTTATAGAAATATGTCCAGAATTACTAGCAAATATGACGATTCCTCGTCCTTGTGCAGAAATCGTAAAGGGGGTTGTTACTGATATTGATGGTAATAATGTTGATGCTAGTTATCAAAAAGCATGCCAACTAGCATTAGAAAAAATAAAGGATGAAAAAATTGATCTAGTTATTCTCCAATCAAGAAGTCCTACATGTGGAGTTAATCAAATTTATGATGGAAGTTTTACTAATAAATTGATCGCTGGACAAGGTTTATTTGCCAAAGCTCTTATCCAGGCAGGATATCAAGTTTTGGATGCAGAAGAATTTATTTAATTATGATCAGTAAATAAAAAATGTATAATATTAATAACGTGTTGATAATAAAATATGTGTGAAGATGGGAAGTTAAGTTATTTTAGAAAAAATATAATTTTATATTTGTGTTTATCTTTAGTTTATTTTTGAACCATATAATGTTGATGTATACTAAAAATAGGAGGATGCAATATGCTTCAAGTTAAGAATATTTATAAGGAATATAAAACGGGAAATTTAGTACAAAAAGCATTGGACGGTGTTAGTTTAAATTTACGTGATAATGAGTTTGTAGCAATATTAGGTCCTAGTGGCTCAGGGAAAACGACACTTTTAAATATTATTGGCGGTCTTGATCGCTATGATAGTGGTGATATGATCATTAATGGGATATCTACTAAAAAATATAAAGATCGGGATTGGGATTCGTATCGTAATCATACGATAGGATTTGTTTTCCAAAGTTATAATTTAATACCTCATCAAACAGTATTATCAAATGTTGAACTAGCATTAACGATATCGGGTATATCAAAAGCAGAACGAAAAGAACGAGCTAAAAAAGCGCTTGAACAAGTTGGTTTAGGAAATCAAGGACATAAAAAGCCAAATCAAATGTCAGGAGGACAAATGCAAAGAGTTGCAATTGCCCGAGCCTTGATAAATAATCCCGATATTTTATTAGCCGATGAACCGACAGGAGCACTAGATAGTGAGACAAGTGTTCAAGTCATGGAACTTTTAAAAGAAGTGGCTAAAGATCGTTTGGTTGTAATGGTTACTCATAATCCTGAATTAGCTAAGGAATATGCTACAAGAATCGTAGAATTACGTGATGGTGTAATTCGTTCTGATTCTAATAAGTATGTAGTAAAAGAAGATGAATTAGAAGCACCTAGGCATGAAAATATGGGTAAATCATCAATGTCTTTTTTAACAGCTTTATCACTTAGTTTTAATAATTTGAAAATAAAAAAAGCCCGAACTATCTTAACTTCATTTGCTGGTTCTATTGGAATCATTGGAATTTCTTTAATATTATCTCTTTCTAATGGTGTAAATGAGTATATTAAAACGATTGAAGAAGATACGTTATCAGAATATCCTTTACAGATTCAAAGCAGTGGTATTGATTTGACTTCGATGTTAGTTGAAGAGACGCAGGATAATAATCAAAAAGAAGATGACGAAGCTAAAATCCAGGTTGCACAAATGATTACAAATATGTTTTCAAAGATTGGTTCGAATGATTTAGCATCTTTAAAGACATATTTAGATCAAGGTAATAGTGGTGTTGATAAATATACAAATTCGATAGAATATAGCTATAATGCTGTACCACAAATTTATAGTTCTAATACAGAAAAAATAAGACAGGTTAATCCCGATAAATCATTTTCAGCATTAGGATTGGGATCATCAACAAGTTCCAATAGTATGATGTCAATGATGATGAGTACAGATGTTTTCTATCAAATGCCAAGTAATTCAAAATTATATGAAGATCAATATGATGTAAAGGCTGGAAGATGGCCAAAAAAATATAATGAATGTGTTTTGGTCTTAACAGGAAGTGGGAAGATAAGTGATTTGATGCTTTATACATTAGGATTGCGTGATTATGATGAACTTGATGAAATGATCCAGCAATTTGCAAGTGAAGAAGAAGTTACTACACCTGATGATATTAAATCATATGATTATGATGATGTTTTAGGGACTAAATTTAAACTTGTAGATTCCTCTAATTGTTATGTATATGATGAAACATATGGTGTTTATCGAGATAAAACTGACGATGAAGCATATATGCGCGAGCTTATTAATAATAGTGAAGACTTAACTATCGTTGGGATCGTCCAGCCAAGCGATGGGGCTAGTGCAACGATGTTAAACAATGGTATTGGTTATCCAGCTTCTTTAACTACCCATGTTATAGAGCAGGCTTCATTAAGTGAAATAGTAAAAAAACAATTAGCGGATCCGAATATTAATGTTTTTACTGGACAATCATTTGAAAATGAAGAAAATGAACAAAAATTTGATATGCAGTCTTTATTTACCGTTGATACTGAAATGTTGAAAAAAGCTTTTACGATTGATCAAAATAAACTAAAAATAGATCCTAGTGGTTTGGATCTAAGTAATATTAGTTTAGATTTTAATTCATTACCTGCAATAAATATGGACAATTTTTTCTCGAATATAAAAATTGAATTTAGTAATGATCAGTTTACTTCTTTGATGCAAACACTCGTGACAGATTTTCAAAACTATACTACTGAAAATAATTTAACTGATCCAGAAAAAATAACAGAATATTTTAGAACTTATATTCAAACATCTCAAGCACAAAGTCTTATTCAAAAAGAATTGACAAATATTTTACAAGAAAGCGGGCTCCTTGCTCAATTTCAAAACGAACTACAGGTTCAAATCCAAGCAGCAGTGAGACAATATAGTGAAACTTTGATGAAATCACTGCAAGAACAATTAAGCACAGAAATAAATAAACAAATGGGGCAATTGGCAACAAATATGCAAAATGCTATCTCAATAGACACTAATGCTTTTGCTAACGCAATAAAAGTAAATATGAATGAAGAAGATTTATCTGAATTGATGATATCGTTGATGTCAAAAGAAACAACTTCTTATGATAATAATTTAAGTAAGCTTCAATACGCAGAATTTGATAAACCAAGCGGTATAAATATTTATCCTAAAGACTTTGAAAGTAAACAGGAAGTTATTAATATTTTGGATAGTTATAATGAACGAATGGAAAAAATTGATGATAATAAAGTTATTACTTATACCGATTATGTTGGTGCTTTAATGTCATCTGTTACAGATATTATTAATATGATCAGTTATGTTTTAGTTGCATTTGTCGCTATTTCTTTAGTTGTATCATCGATTATGATTGGCGTTATTACTTATATTAGTGTTTTAGAGCGTAAAAAAGAAATCGGGATCTTACGGGCTATTGGGGCTTCAAAGCACAATATATCGCAAGTATTTAATGCGGAAACATTTATTATTGGCTTGCTGGCTGGTTTATTAGGTATAGGAATCACACTTTTATTGTTGATACCAGGTAATATGGTTATTCATCATCTAGCTGGTAATACTAGTCTTAATGCTGCACTACCAATTGCAGGAGCAATTATTTTAATTGTTTTAAGTGTTGTTTTAACGCTTATCGGTGGGTTGATTCCATCAAAAAAAGCTGCTCAAGAAGATGCTGTAACAGCGCTAAGATCAGAATAAACAGGGTTAGATCATATGTAATATATTATTTAATATCTATTTGATTTATATAAAAAGAGGTTTAATAAAAATCTCTTTTTTTACGTTTACCTAAAATAAAGAAATTAATATCGTATTACCTGTAAAAAGTAGTTGAATAATCAAGCAATCATTCTTAATGATAAAATATTTGATTACTTGTTTTACAGGCTTTTTTATCTGATTTTTATAATTAATTATTTATATTTTTAAAGGATAGTGATACAAGCAGTTTTTAAACATTAAGATTAGAAATAAAATGAAATTTAAGGATTTTTTAAGAATTTTGAATATATTCAGTTTATTTTTATCATTCATAATAAAGAAGTACATAAATCATACTGAAATATTACTGAGAAAGGAAATGAGTTATGGAACATGCAATATTAATAGTTGAAGATGAACAGGGAATAAGAGATACAGTAAGCGTATTCTTAAAAAATCAAGGATATAAAGTATTTGCTGCCACCAATGGGCAGGAAGGATTAGAAATTATTAATATTAATGAGATTCATCTTGCTATTATTGATATTATGATGCCAGTGATGGACGGGATTACGATGACTTTAAAATTACGGCAAAAATATGACTTTCCAATTATTTTTTTAAGTGCTAAGTCAGAAGATATTGATAAAATTACTGGTTTAAATTTAGGTGCTGATGATTATGTCACAAAACCTTTTGAACCTATGGAGCTGATTGCCAGAGTTAATGCAAATATTAGAAGATATGATCAGATCATGTTATTAAAAAATAAGTCGATTTCTAGCGATAATGATCACCGCCTTATCGTTGGAGGACTTGAACTTGATAAATACACTAAAGAAGTAATCGTCAATGATAAAACAGTTCGCTTGACAGCAAAAGAATTTCAAATTCTTGAATTGTTGATGAGTTATCCAGGGAGAGTTTATTCTGCTGAAGAAATTTATCAGGCAGTCTGGAAAGAAGAAGCAATAAATACAGAAACTATCATGGTTCATATTAGAAAATTAAGAGAAAAAATAGAAATAAATCCTAAAAAACCAGAGTATTTAAAAGTGGTATGGGGAATTGGTTATAAAATTGAAAAAGTATCGGTGAAATTATGATTGTGTTAAAACGAATATGTAGTTTTATTTTTTTTCTTTTGATTTTAGTAATTCTTATTTTATTGTTTAATGATAATCTAAGAAAAGATATTAGTTTGCAAAAACATAAAGAAAAGATGTCTTATTTAAATGAAGATTTTCAATATTTCACACTAGCAATGGCAAAAAAAATTAGATCCCGAATATGAAATTTTATTTTTTGATGAAACTATCCCTGATAAGGATAAGTGGCAGATCAGTAATAAATTTTATAATATTATGGATTATACAAAAAGATGTTTTCAAAACGACCATGATTTCATTTATTCAATAAAAAATACAAAAACAAATAAAATCATATCAAATAATATTAATCAAGATGATTTTGATGATAAAAGTAAATATTATTTTTATAGTGTGATGTTTTATGATGAAAATGGGGATTTAAAAAAAGAAGGTAATATACATAATGAGTCATCTTCATATTTTAGCTTAGAAAAACTTTTACGCATCCATTATCGCATGGATAGTCATAGTGATTTTCTTAATAAGATAAAAATTAATCGTCCTAAAAATTAGAAATAATTTATATTATTTCTAAAAATAAAAAGGTTCCAAATTGTTTTCTGATTAAACTATGGATAGTTGGCGGATTAATAATAGTTTTAATTGGTTTTAGATATATTCATGTTATTAAAGATTATTTTAAAATGTTCTTTATGGATGTAGAAGATAAATTAAATATGTTTATACAAATAGATTTATTAATTCCAATAAATAAGATGATTTTAAAATATGTAGTTATTAATGCAGGATTTATTTTCATCTTATTAGTAGTTTTAAATAATTATATATTTATATTTGTTTATCTTATTAGTACTTTTTTTTGGTTGGAAAATAAAGGAATGAAGATTCAAAAAGATTATAATCGCTTATTAAAAGCCGCTCAAGAACTGGGAAAAGGAAATTTTGATATGGAGATAGAGGCTGATTTAGGCGTTTTTAATCAGTTAGAGATTGAATTTAATAATATCAAAGATGGTTTTAAAAAAGCTGTTGAAGAAGAAATAAAATCTCAAAATATGAAAAATGAGCTGATTAGTAATGTGTCCCATGATTTAAAAACACCATTAACATGTATAAAAAATTATATTGTATTATTACAGGATGATTTACTTACTGAAAAAACGCGGCATGAATATTTGAATAATTTGAATTTGTATGTAAATAGATTAACTACGCTAATTGAGGATTTTTTTGAAATTAGTAAAATCAATAGTGGTAACATTCAGTTGAATTTAATGAATCTTAATATTATTGCATTGTTAGAACAGACATATACTGAAAGTAAAGAGATTTTAGAAGCTAAAAATTTAATTCTAATAAGAAAGTATGAAAGTACGGATATTAAATTAAAACTAGATGGTGATAAAACCTACCGCATATTTGAAAATCTTTTTACTAATATCGCTAAATACGCGATGATCAATAGTCGTGTCTATCTTGAAGTTAAAGATGATGTCAATAAAATAGTGGTTGAATTTAAAAATATCTCGGCTACACAGATGAATTTTACAGCTGATGAAATCGTTGAAAGATTTGTTCGTGGCGATAAATCGAGGCATGAAACTGGCAGTGGTTTAGGATTAGCGATTGCAAAAAGTTTTACTGAAGTTCAAGGCGGGGAATTTAAGATCGATATTGATGGGGATCTATTTAAAACTATTATCTGCTTTAAAAAATAAATGAGGGGTATTTTATTATTGAATGTATTGAAAAAATTACTCACTTTCTGGATATCGTTTGTTTACATTAAAAATGTATGATTAAATGATAATAGATATGTAAAAGCTACATTTTTAGTGCGGATATGGCTTTATATATGATTTGAAAAAGGAGAGCAGAGATAGGAAATGAAAATTAAGAAGAAAGCAGCGGAATTATTTAAAGTGCTTCTTGCTGGGGTTTTGATATTAGTTTGTTTGCCGCTAGGAAGTTTACAAGCTAAATCAGATTTTAAAAGTTTGTCTGATTCTAAAACCGTTAAAGAAGCATTAAAACTTTATTTTGATGAACCTGTTAGTCAAGGAACTTTGATTCCAGGACGTGAAGGTGGTTTTGGGACAACTGAAGAAGATAACCGTTGGCAACAG
Source organism: Clostridiales bacterium VE202-01 (assembly GCA_000508865.1). GTDB lineage: Bacteria > Bacillota_I > Bacilli_A > Erysipelotrichales > Coprobacillaceae > Thomasclavelia. The sequence continues at coordinate 72,123 of BAHP02000062.1, read as the reverse complement.
TTAAGTTTACCAATTGGTAATTCTTATATGGGCGCTAATGTTTATGGTGAAATTAGTAGAGAGCATTTAACTTTTAACCATAAAACATTATGGACGGGAGGTCCTAGTGAATCGCGTCCTAATTATAACGGTGGAAATATTGATACAGTGGGAAATCAAGCGATGGCTGATTATGTAAAAAGTGTTCAAGATGCTTTTTTAAGTGGTCAGGATGCTTCTTCGTTATGTAATCAAATTATTGGATTGAAAGAGGGCTATGGAGCATATCAGTCTTTTGGTGATATTTATTTAGATTTTAATTTAAGCGGTGATGTTGAAAATTATCGTCGTGAACTTGATCTAAATACTTCACTGGCAAGTGTTGATTTTTCATTAAATGGTACGGATTATCATCGTGAATATTTAGCAAGTTATCCCGACAATGTAATTGCGATGAAAATTATGGCTAATGATAAGATGAATTTTGAAGTATCATTCCCAATTGATAATGACACAACGACTGCTTTACAAAAAAATGTAGTTACTACAGCAGTAGATAACAAAATTACAGTTAGTGGTCAAATGAACGATAATCAATTAAAATTAAACGGACAGTTAAAAGTATATCCTGTAGATGGCAGGGTTGAAGCCAATGGTGATTCATTAACGATCAAGGATGCTAGTGAAGTACATATTTTTGTTAGTGCTTCGACTGATTATAAAAATGAATACCCAGCTTATCGTACCAATGAAACCGATGCTCAGTTAAATGAGCGTGTAAGCGATGATATCGATAGGGCTTATCAAGCTGGCTATGAAAAAGTAAAAGAAAACGCACTAAATGATTATCAAGAGATATTTAATCGAGTTGAATTAAATTTGGGACAAAGTGTATCTGACAAACCTACGGATACATTATTAGAAGCGTATAAAGATGGCAGCGCTAGTGAAGCCCAACGTCGAGCTTTAGAAACTGTTTTATTTCAATATGGTCGATATTTACAAATTGCTTCTTCAAGAGATGGTGATTTACCAGCTAATTTACAGGGCGTATGGAATAATCGCGTTGGTGATGAAAATCGTGTACCATGGGCTAGTGATTATCATATGAATGTTAATCTACAAATGAATTATTGGCCTACTTATGTTACTAATATGCAAGAGTGTGCGACGCCGTTAATTGATTATGTAGATTCCCTTCGGGAACCGGGAAGAGTTACAGCTGCAACATATTTTGGGGTCGTTAGTGATGAAGCAAATCCGGAAAATGGCTTTACAGCGCATACTCAAAATACGCCATTTGGCTGGACTTGTCCAGGTTGGGCATTTAGCTGGGGCTGGTCACCAGCAGCAGTGCCATGGATCTTACAGAATTGTTATGAATATTACGAATATACGGGAGATCTTGAGTATTTAGCTGATAAGATTTATCCAATGCTTAAAGAAGAAGCAAAATTATACCAGCAGATACTTAGAGAAAATCCAGTGACGGGAAGAATGGTTACTGTTCCTGCGTATTCACCAGAACATGGACCATATACAGCCGGAAATACATATGAGCAATCATTAGTATGGCAGTTATTTAAAGATGCTGTTGAGGCAGCTAACGTATTAGGCGTTGATCGTGATTTAGTGGCTCAATGGCAAAACTTACAAAGCAAATTAAATCCAATTGAAATTGGTGATGATGGACAAATAAAAGAATGGTATAACGAAACAACCTTAGGAAGTGTCAGTGGCAGTGATCGTAAACATCGTCATATGTCACATTTATTAGGATTATTTCCTGGTGATTTAATTAGTGTTGATAATGAAGATTATTTAAATGCTGCTATTGTATCATTAAAAGATCGTGGTGATGACGCTACCGGCTGGGGAATGGGACAAAGATTAAATTCCTGGGCTCGTGTTGGTGATGGCAATCACGCTTACGACATTATTAAAGCCTTCTTTAAAAACGGAGCTTATCCAAATCTTTGGGATGCTCATGCCCCATTCCAAATTGATGGTAACTTTGGATATACTGCTGGAGTTGCAGAAATGTTATTACAAAGTAATATGGGATACATCAATATGTTGCCAGCTTTACCAGATGTTTGGTTGACAGGACATGTTGAAGGACTAGTAGCTCGTGGTAATTTTGAAGTATCTATGGATTGGTCAAATAGTAATTTAACGAAAGCGTCAATATTATCTAATAATGGACAGAGCTGTTCACTTCAATATCCTAATATTTCTAAAGCAACGTTAAAAGATACTGCTGGAAACATTATTGATTTTGTTAAAGAGAATGATAATAAAATTACTTTTAATACTGAAAAAAATAAAGTATATATAATTGAAGATATACCTGAAAAACCAGTTAAAGCTCCAGAAAATGCGATGGTTTATAGTGATGGAAAAGTAACATTAGTTACTTTTGATGATGTTGCAAATGCAAATTCATATAATATATATCGTAGTGATGATAATGAAACATATGTAAAAATTGCAACGATTAAGACAACATCATTTAATGATACTTATCATCATGGTTCCAAATATAAAGTGGCTGCGGTTGTTGATAGTGGTGAAGGCAAAACTACAGCTGTTTTAACTCCAGTCGATATTGGAAATATCGAAAAGATGGATGATCGCGATAATTTAATTACTTATACAGGCAGCTGGGGTGACTGGTTAGATAGTGGTCAATATTTAGGCACTGAAAAATACACGTATGCCAACGGGGATACGATGGAATTTTATTTTTCTGGTACCGGTTTAAAAGTTATTGGAATGAAAGCTAATGACACGCACACTTTCGATCTGTATATTGATGATCAAATAGTAGCTAGTGATGTTGATACTAACAGCTCTCAAACTCTGCGCCAGCAGCTGTTATTAGAAATAACCGATTTAGAAGAGGGCATTCATAAAGTGAAACTTGTTGTAAAACAAGCAAAAATTTCTTTAGATGCTTTTGAAATTATTCGTGCAGTCCCACCGACTGGTCTTACGATCATATCATCAAGTGATGTAATTAATTTAAATCAAACTAATACAATACAGCTGCAGGCAAAATATCTACCAGCAGGTGCTAGTGGTAATGAAGTTACATGGAGTGTAAAAAATGATTTAGATTTACCTTCAAACATTGCCAGCATTAGCGATGAGGGGTTATTAACTGTTGATGATGTTGGCAGAGTTGTTGTTTGTGCAGTTGATAAAATTAATCCAGAAATAAAAGCTGAAAAAATAATTACAGTTACTAAAGCTGTAACTACTACTAAATATGATGATCGCGATAGTTCAATTATATATATCGGCAATTGGAGTACTTGGGATGAAGCTAAACATGAAAATGGGACAGTAACTGAATCAACAACAAAAGATGTAAGTTTTAATTTTGATTTTAAGGGAACAGGAATAGCGTTATATTTCATGAAACTTGAAGCAGCGGGCGGTTATGCTGGAGCTAATATTGAGGTAAAGATCGATGGAATTTCAAAAGGATTGTATTCTACTTTTACGACAGTCTCTGGAAGTGAACCAAAATCAAACGTATTTGAAGATCTAACGTTATCAAATGGTAATCATACAGTAGAGGTAATTGTAAGAGATTGTCCAGAAAATGCCCCAGCTGGATCAAGACCAAAAGTATCTTTTGATTATTACCAAGTAACAAGCGGCAGTCAAGAAGAAACTTTAGATTATCATGATTTAGCTCAAGAAATAATAAAGTTTAAAGAAATTGATTTATCTAAGTATTTTATAGAAACGGTTATGAATTATCAAGAGGCATATGATCAAGCAGTGGCAAGATATCAAGTAGCAGATAATCAAGAAGAGATTGATATGCTTACACAATTATTGATATCTAGATTTAATGCATTGATTGATAAAAGTGAATATAAAGAACAATTAAATGATTTGATTATTTTATGTAATGAAAAAGATTTAAGTAAATATGAAGAGACTAGTGTTGAAAATTTAAACAACGCTTTAAATGCTGCAAAAATCGTTTATCAAAACTTAGAAGCATCTAAACAAGAGGTTGATGATGCCATTAAGAATTTAAATGATGCTATTGAAAACTTAATAGAAAAAGTAATTAAAACTAATAAATTAGCATTATCAATAGCTGTTGAAATGGCAAATAATATAACTGAAGAACAGTTAGTTAATGTTGTTCCAGCTGTCGTTAATGAATTTAAAGCAGCGCTACAAGAAGCAACAGTAATCTTAGCTGATGATAGTGCCAGTCAGGAAACTATCAATGCTTCATTTGCTCGCTTATCAGTTGCGATGCAGATGTTGGAATTTGTAAAAGGTGATAAGAGTGCTTTAGAAGCTTTGATCAATGAAGCAAATAGTTATGTAGAAGAAAACTATATTCCAGATTCATGGATGGCATTTAAAGAAGCCTTAGAAGCAGCCAATGCAGTAATGAGTGATGAAAATGCAATGCAGGAAGAAGTAGATCAAGTATATAATGATCTTCAAGTTGCAATTGACAGTTTAGTTGAAGTTAAAAAAGTAGACAAGACATATTTAGAAGCAATGGTAAATAAAGTATTGAGTTTAGATGAAAGTAAGTATATCGAATCATCATGGCAGGTAATGTTACCAGTATTAGAAAAAGGACAAACAGTATTAATAGATGAAAAGGCTAGCCAGGAGGCTGTAGATACAGCTTATCAAGCACTAACAAAAGCATATTTAGAGTTAAGATTAAAACCAAATAAAGAACTATTACAAGAACTGATCAATCAGGCAAAGGGATTAAATAGTACAAAATATAGTGCTAAGACATGGGATATAGTAACTGAAACATTAAATAAAGCACAGCTTGTCTTAGATGATCCTGAAACAAATCAAGAACAAGTAAATAATGCTGTGAATAAATTACAGCTGGTACTTAATAATTTAGATATCGATACAGTATCAAATAAATCTAATGATGTATCTAAAAAAGCAAGTACTGTTAAAACTGGGGATTCAAGCGTGATAAATCAATGTTTTGCAGTGATGTTCTTTACTGGAGTAGTAATAATTTTAAAAAGAAAAAAGTTAATAGATAATGATTTTAAGGACTGTTGATAGTAAAATTCAACAGTTCTTTTTTTGGGGAAAAATAAATAATCTGCAAAGAAATAATAAATTTTTATCGAAAAAAGTAAAATAGTTACTTGACACATCAATATTGGAGTGATAGTATGTCAGTGAAAAAAAGTTAGTTAAAGCTAACCGTGGGAGGGTATATGACAAAGAAGAATATAATTACTTATTTAATACTAGGATGTCTGATTTTTACAGGGTGTAGTGGTAGATCAGCAACTGAGGATGATACCGCTCAAGAACCTGTTAGTGAAGATGTTTTTGCAATGGATACCTACATGACAGTTACTGCATATGGAAAGAATGCTCAAAACGCAGTGGATGAAGCAGTTGATGAAATTGAGAGACTTGATGCATTGTTATCTACAGGAGATAAAAATAGTGAAGTATCTTCTTTAAATGACAATGGAGGCGGTAAAGTATCTGATGATACTGAATATTTAATAAGTCGTTCTTTAGATTTGTGGAAAGAAACTAATGGAAAGTTTGATATAACGATTTATCCAATCATGCAGTCATGGGGATTTACAGATAAGAATTTTACAGTTCCAAGCAATGAAGTATTGTCTCAGCTTTTAACGTTAGTTGATTCTTCAGCAATAAAATTAAATGAGAAAAAATCTACCGTTACGTTTGAAAAAGAAGGATTAAAAATTGATCTAGGGGGAATTGCTAAAGGCTATACTTCATCACGGATCATGGATATTTTTCGTAAAAATGGGGTGACTAAAGGATTAGTTAGTTTAGGTGGAAATGTCCAGGTTTTAGGTAGAAAAACGGATGATGATCTATGGCGCGTTGCCATTCAAGATCCTGATGGCACAGATTATTTAGGAGTATTGCAGGCTGAAGATTGTGCGGTAATTACTTCTGGAGGATATGAGAGATATTTTGAACAAGATGGTGTTACTTATCATCATATCATTGATCCTGCAACAGGATGTCCTGCTAATAATGGCTTGAAATCAGTTACGATCGTTAGTGAAGATGGGACTTTAGCTGATGGTTTATCGACTTCACTATTTATAATGGGTAAAGATCAAGCAGTTGATTTTTGGCGAAAACATAATGATGAATTTGATATGATCTTAGTAGATGATAATAGTACGATATATGTTAGTGAAGGCATTGCAGAGCATTTTTCTAGTGATAAGGAAGTACAGATTGTAAAGAGAGAGGGCTAAATGATGAGTGATTATAAAAAGGTAACTGCTTTTGCACCTTTGATTGCGACAATTATTTTGGGTGGTTGTATGGCGATTACAGTTGTAAATTATGTTGCTCCAACATATGAAATAAAAGCCGGTGAAATTAAGGCCGCAGATGATAATAAGCAAGAGGAAAATAATGTGATTGCTGTTGGAAATTTTGATTTGGCTGATGGAGTTTATCGCGGTGTTGGGACTGGTTTTGCAGGAAAAATAACAGTTTCAGTTGAAATAAAAGATAAGACGATCACAGCTATCAATGTTTTAGAAGTTGAAGCTGATGATGCGGCTTTTTTCAATCGTGCTAAGGGCGTAATTGATAAAATTATTGCATCACAAAGCTTAGATGTTGATGTAGTGTCTGGAGCTACTTATAGTTCTAATGGAATTATCAGTGCTGTAAAAAATGCTCTTACAGGCGAAAGTGATGATAATACAGTTGCTAAAACAAACAGTTCATCTAAAAGTACAGTTTTAGATAAAGTAGATGATCCTAAAGCATATCGTGATGGAACATATTATGGAACGGGTACTGGTTTTGGTGGAAAAATTACAGTTCAAGTAGATATTTCAGGTGGAAAGATAGCCGATATTAAGATTACTGATCATAGTGATGGAGCTAGTTATATTCAAAAAGCCCAGGCTATTATAACAAATGTTATTGCAACCCAAAGTACGAATGTTGATACAGTATCTGGAGCTACATATAGTTCAGTTGGGATCATTGAAGCAATAAGAAATGCGTTGAGCCAGGCTGCTGTTCAAGGAACAACGACTGTTGACACTAATCAAAATAATAATAGTAATGTTAGCGCACCAGCAGGAACGATTCCATATAATGACGGAGTATATTATGGAAGTGGTGAAGGTTATATGGGAGATATTTCAGTAGCTTTAGTTCTTCAAGATCACACAATTAAAGCAATTTTAATTACTGATGTTGAGGCTGATGATGAATCGTTTGTAGAACGCGCTAAAGCAGTGATTACTAATGTAATCAAACAACAAAATACAGATGTTGATGTAGTATCTGGAGCAACATTTAGTTCTAATGGAATTTTAGAGGCAATCAATAATGCTCTTGATGAGGCTAAAGAAGCAACTTATGGCAAACCAGATACACCAAGTGAACCAGAAGAACCGATCATTCCTGACAACCCAAATGAAGATGTATTATACAATGATGGTGAATATACAGCCCAAGCTTTATGTAATCCTGATGAAGATGAGGATTTTGAAGCATATACTATTTCTTTAAAAATAATTATCAAAGATGGTAAAATTGCAGCTGTAACAGATATTCAAGGTTATGGTGATGGATATCTTGATGATAATGATAGTTATATCAATAGAGCTGTTAATGGAACCAGCAGACTTCCAGGAGTCGTTGCACAAATTATTGAGAAAAATGGTACTGATAATATTGATATTGTATCTCGAGCAACTTGTTCTTCAAAATCGATTATTGAAGCATGTACTCAGGCTTTAGAAAATGCTAAACGTAAAGCAGAAATTGAAAATTAGTAAGAAAGAGTGTATCTGATAAAATGAAAAGTTTTGTGATAAAAGTGATAAATTTATTTTTGATCGTAGGTATAGTTATTGGCTATAATGTTTTGCTGGAATTTAGGAATAAAGATGATGAAATTGCTAAGCTGAATGCCCAGTTGCAAAGTCTTCAATTGACAGTTGGTACAACTAGTGATGGAAGTAGTCAAACATCAGATTATAAAGATGGAACTTATAGTGGTGAAGCTCAGGGATTTGGTGGAATGATTGAAGTTGAAGTAGTGGTCAAAGATAAAAAGATAACTAATATTAATATTAAATCAGCTGATGGTGAAGACAGTGCTTATTTAACGATGGCTAAAGATATTATTGATGATATTATCGATAAACAGTCTAGTGATGTTGATACTATAAGTGGAGCGACATTTAGTTCTACAGGAATCAAGGATGCTGTAGCTAAAGCTTTAGAAAAGGCGGTAAATTAGGATGAAAAAGTTAGATTTAAATAACATGTCTAAAAAAGATTTAAATAAGATTCATACTTATTTAAGAGCGGTTATTCAACTATTATACTTCATTTTTATTCCTTCTGTATACACAGCTGCTTTTGCAGGTGTAAAATATGTTTTTACACAAATTGGTACTGGGGATAAAATTGGTTTAACTTCATTTACTACGATTTTAATTGTTGTTTGTTTATACACGATTGTTTTTGGACGCTTTTTCTGTGGTTTTGCCTGTGCTTTTGGAACTCTAGGCGATGCATTCCATGCCCTTTATATCAAAGGGTGTAAAAAATTAAAAAAGAAACCAATTTCGATAAGTGATGCTTTAGCTAAAAAATTAATTTGGATCAAATATATTATCTTAGCCGCAATAGTTGTAGCTTGTTTTGCAGGGGTTTATCGTGTTACAAATGGTTACAGCCCTTGGGATGTTTTTTCAATGATTCATGCTGGTAATTTAAAATTAGGGGCATATATTCCGGGGGTCATAATCTTATTATTGATTATAATTGGAATGCTGCTTCATGAAAGATTTTTCTGTAAGTTTTTATGCCCTATGGGTGCTGTATTTGCCTTATTACCAGTATTGCCATTTTTCTCATTGCGACGTGATAGGGAAAGTTGTATCAATAGATGTTCAGGCTGTACAAGAAAATGTCCTTCAAATATTGAATTACCAAGTACAGGTTCTTTAGAAACATCAGGAGAATGTTTTCAATGTCAAAAATGTATTGATATTTGTCCTAAAGGTAATGTTCATTGTGGAATCAAGGAGCTTAAAGGAAACGAAGTATTTTTTACGATTTTTAAAGCATTGTTATTAATGTCATTGCTTTTTTGGGCAGGAGTTTAATGAATGAAAAAAAGAGATATATATCTAGTTTTAGTTTTGCTTATTATAGCGGTTTTAATGTTTGTTTTTATAAATATGTCTCATCAAACAGCAGGTAATCGTATCAGGATTACAATTGATGGTGAAGTTTATGGTACATATTCTCTAGAGGACGATCAAACAATCGAAATTAAAGAAGATCTAGGAATAAATACTGCCCAGATAAAAGATGGTAAAGCAAAGATGATTGAAGCTGATTGTCCTGATGGTTATTGCATGGATCAAAATGAAATCAGTAGAGAAAATGAGACAATCGTTTGTTTACCACATAAATTAGTTGTCGAAGTTATTTTAGAAGATGAAACTGGTAGTGAAATAGATGGGATTTCTAAATAGGAGGGTAAAAATGAGCAGAAAAGTGACTTATGCAGCAATTTTAGTTGCTCTAGCAATGACTTTTAGTTATATCGAGGTGTTGATTCCTATAAACGTAGGATTACCAGGAATGAAACTAGGATTGGCTAATTTAGTGGTGTTGATTGGTTTTTATATTTTAAAACCGCAGGAAGTATTCTTTATTTCGTTAGTTAGAATACTTTTGATGGGATGTTTATTTGGTAATGGGCTTTCATTAATGTATAGTTTATCTGGTGGAATCTTAAGTTATCTTATTATGCTGCTTTTGAAGAATATTAAGGGGTTTTCAATCGTGGGGATAAGTATTGCAGGTGGTGTAAGTCATAATATTGGACAAATTTTGGCTGCTATCTTGATCATTCAAAATAATAAGATTATTTATTATTTACCACCATTAATGATTGCGGGAATAATAACCGGAGTTTTAATTGGCTTTCTTGCTAAAAGGATTCTTCCTACAGTTAGTAAAGGAAGTCAAAAAATATTAATTAAATAGTTAGAAGTTTCTAACTATTTAATTAATATTTTAAGAAAGAGGAGAGAAAAATGGAAGACAAGAAGAATTTAAACAAGCCGTTTGCTGTCATGATGGCATTTACAATGTCATTGGGACTTACCCCAACATCAGTCTTTGGAATAGGTGCTAATGATATTGTAAAAGATGGCACATATCAAAGTACCCAAAGAGTTTTGCGGACTCAAGAAGACGATGAAAACGAGGAAGAATGGGGAGAATATGATATTACAGTAAACTTACAAGTAGAAAACGGTAAGTTTGCTAATGTCAATGTTACTACTGGAAATGATTTTGACAGTGAATCAAAATCTTACTTTGATAAAGCTTACAGCAAAAGCAAAGGATTTAAAACACTGATTGAAGGAAAAGATGCAACTACAGCTACCATTGAACAATGGGACACTGTAAGTGGCGCAACACGGACATCTACTGCCATTAAAGCTGCTGCTTTAAAAGCTTTAGAAAATGCCGAAAAAGCATCAACAGTTGATACTGAGGAACTTTCAAATGAAATTTCAAAAGCAGAAGCTTTAGTAGAAACTAATTATACTGCTGAATCATGGGCAACATTACAAGAAAAATTAACTTTAGCTAAACAAGCGTTAGAAGCAAAAGAATCACAAGAACAAATTACAAAAGCAACTGATGAATTGGCAGCAGCTATAGATGCACTTGTAAAAAAATATCCTTATATTTATGGAACAGTAGATCTATCATATGCAGATTTCTATTACGGTGAATTAAACGACGTTGAAGCTTCATCAACGATGGATCTAACAGCAGCAGATAAAGTAACAGCATCTAATTATCGTAAAGATGGTATGTATGATGCTGTAAGTAGTGCAACAACAACTAAATCAACTAAATTAGGAGCTACTTATTATACACAAAGTGATTCAGGTGTAGAAATCGAAGGATTAAAAGATGTTAATATCGCTGTACCAGAATCTTTATACAATGCTGCTAAAGAAGCAATCAAAGAAGGTAAAGGATGCAACAATAAGTTGTTGACAATCATTGAAAATATGACAGTGACTGATACGATCCCAACAGAATATAAAGTATTGAACGGTGATGGAACATTAGGAGCAATGGTTAGTGAGACTGTCGTAGATAATGAAGCAACAGCAGAAATTGCTACAAATACAACTTGGGGACATTATCAAATCGATATCGAATCAGAATATTTACCAACAAGTGATAATATGCAAGGTGTAGTAGTTGAGACATCAGATGGCAAGAAATATGGAATGGAACACTTAGAAAATCTATGGTTGAGAAGTGGAGAAATCGCTTTTGCAGTAAAAGACGGATTCAAAGTTCCTCAAGGTAATGCGATCGATTATCTAAGACATGAAGAATTACAAGGAAAAACAATCACAAAGATCACATATCTGATCAAAGATGCTCCAGATCTAGTAATCAATACAAACTTATTATGTAAGAAATTATTAGATGAAGAATATCAGGCAACTGGAAAAGATGCGGTATATGAAGATGGTGTAAATGTGGCAATGAGTATAAAGGCACCAGAAGGAAGCAGTTATAAATTGACAGAAGTAAGCTATAAAGGAAACAGCTTAGTTGCCGGAACAGATTATAAATATGAAAACAATGTCTTAACAGTATATAAGACAGCTAATACAGGAATCGGACAATATACATTGACATATACAGATGAGTCATACGAAGATATGACAGCAAATGTCATCTTGACAGCTGGATATAACGAAGGAGATGTAAAACTAGTAGACAACAAATTAGTATTACCAGAAGGATTAGATGTAGCGACATATTTAAGCAGTATATCAGGAATCAGTGTAAATGGAACAGCATTAAAAGGAAACAATCTAGGGACAGCAGTATTCAATGAAGATGGAACAGTAAATTTTGATGCAAAGATAACTTCAAGAGGAAATACGACAGTAGTCTTCCCAGATGCTGGTGCAGAATATGTATTAGATGTTCAATCAATTGGATATCCATCAGTATCTGGAACTGTAGTTTCACCAAAAGATGAGCCAGTTGATGAAATTGATACAGCAGCACTACAATCTGTTATTGAAAAGGCAGAGGCATTAAAAGAAACAGATTATACTGCAGACAGCTGGTCAACACTTCAAATAGTTCTTGATGAAGCTAAAACAATTTTAGAAACAAAAGAATCTCAAGAATCAGTTGATAGTATTGCAAAAGCATTACAAAGTGCAATTGATGCTTTAGTAAAAGCTGATAATGCTAATGATTTACCATCTGGTGATATTACAAATGGTAATAATTCATCAACAGCTTCTCCAGATAATTCAGGTGACAAAACAGATTCAAATGATCCAAAAACGGGTGATCCAGCTAGTATTTGGGGATGGATGAGTCTAGCAATTTCTTCATTTGGAGCAAGTGGACTTACATGGAAAGTAAGAAAATCAAAACGAGATGAAGAAAAATAGTATACACGGATAAACTACCTAGATTTAGGTAGTTTATTTTGTTAGTTTTTTATAACAAAATATCATGTTTTTATTGACAATATGGGGAGGTAGTAATATACTTATTGTTAGCTTAAGCTAACCACAAAATAAATAGTGAGGATTGGATATGAAAAAAATTATACTTTCTTTATTTTTAGCTATGGTTGTGATGTTACAACCAGCTGCAAGTATGACAAAAGTATATGCAGCTAATGATGAATATATTATTGATGATAACAGCTATAATTTAGATACTTATTTAGGCTGGTCCAATAATGCATCAATTATTAAAGTTAATGCTAATTTAACAGGTGTTGGAACAACGACGATTGGCTCTAATGTTGAACAATTATTAGGCTGGGCAAAAAACTTTTTTGAAGATAAAGCAATGCAAAGAACAATTAAAGATGTTCGTGGTGGAACAATGAAATTTGGTGCTAATAGTAATGTTCTTGTAAGAAATATTACATTTGATATTGATAGTGGGCTTTTGATTGAAGAAGGAGCAAATGTAGTGTTCGAATCATGTATTTTTAGTCAAACAGTTACTAACAATGGAACAGCAACTTTTACTAATTGTACATTTGATACCGGAAAAATCGAAAATAACGGCTCAGCAATATATGCTGGAACAACTATTGAACCAGAAAATATTGGAAACGCCAAACCATCTTTTATTCCTTTAAATCTAACAATGTTGTCAACATCTTTAAAAGATGGTGTCAAAGGGCAAGCATATTATGATTCTTTATCATATGAATTAACGGGAACAAACAGTGATCAAGCTTCATTAGAAATTAGTATTTTACCTAATACTAACGGATTAGAGGCAAGTGTTGTTGATAATAAAATTGAAATTACTGGGACACCAGTAAATACTGGGGATTATACTGTTAATATTAAAACAATATCTGATGATGAAAGAGATGTATCTATTGAAAAAACAGTACCTTTAAAAATTAATGACAAGTTATCATTAACATTAGAAGGTTCTTTAGATGCTGTAACTGTTGGACAAACAGGATACCAATGTTATCTAACTCCTTATGTAATAGAAGGAACTGATAAATTGGATTACTATAACTATCAAAATAAACATTCAGGAGCAAAATTATCTGTTTCTATTTCTCCAGAAGGAAGCGGAATGAATGTTATTAATATTAATGGTACAATCGCCGTTTCTGGAACGCCAGAAAAAGCTGGGGTATATACTGTTCAAGCTACATTAACTGATCGTGGACAAACTGTAGTATCTAATCAATGTCAATTACGTATTTATGTAGATGATCAAACTTTACAACAACGTTTGATGCATTAGATCCAACAATTACTTCATGGGATATGGAACCATATGAAATTTCTAAATGTGCTGATAGTATCGTACCAGTTAATTTAACTAATATTTATGGTTCACATGAATCTGGTTTATATGGAATCATTGGTAATAATCAAGGATATGCTTTAGAAACTTTAACGATACCTGCAGGATGTTCTGTAACTATTGAAAACATGAAAATATATTCAAGTGTAAAAATTATTGTTGAAAAAGGCGGTAGTTTACATTTAAAAGACTCTGTTGCTTTTGGACCAGTTGAGGTTAATGGTGGAACGTTTACAATGTCACACTCTTCAGCATTGACAGATACTTTAACCTTGAATGAAGGTAGTGTTTTAAAAGATGCTCAAATTATTTCAAATAGTCGCTATTTAACAGATGGTGCTAATAAGCCAGATAATTTGAATGTTGTAATTGTAAATGGAAGAGTAACTGTGTCAGGTACTAATACTATTCAAGGCGATGATGGCAGTGGTACATTACCAGGTCAAAATGCTATCTTAGTTAATGGAGAACTTATTATTGAAGAAAATGCTATTTTAACTGCTACTGGTGGAGGAGAAGATATTTTTTATCCATCAGTTCAAGGTGGTAATGGTGTTGTATTAAACGGCGGAATTATTTCTGGTTTAGGGACATTAATTGCTAATGGTGGTTATGGTCATTATGGTGATGGCGGTGATGGAATTACTGGTTATGGTAAGATAACAGTAGCTAATCTTGAAAGTAACGGTGGTGATAGTTTAGCTTTATCACCAAATGATCGTAAAAAAGGTGGCGATGCTGTTGGTGAGAAAATAATAGTCACTACTAAAAATGTAAAGTTAACGGGAGGTAGTGGAATTCCTTCTGGAACTGCAAAGATAACTTTAACAACAGATCCTGATTCAATCAAGCCTGATTTGAAGCCAGCACCTGAGCTAGACAATAATGAACCAGGTACTACTGTATCTGGTGCTAGTAATAATAGATTAGGAGATTTACTTGATAATCAAAATGCTGCTGTTAAAACAGGTGATGATTTAGGATTATGCAGTTATGTTATTGCTTTATGTGTTTCATCAATTCTTTTAAAAAAGAAATTTTTAAAAACTAATTAGCTTATATTACCCGATCAACTTTAAAAGTTAATCGGGTTTTTAAGTAAATTTATCAAAAATGTATCAAAAATAATACAATTTTAATTATCTATATTGACAGTAAGCGTTTTCAATGATAATGTATTATGTGTAAAAGTTGTTTATAGTGTGTAACTGGTGGGGCAGGCATTAACTATACTAAAGTCATATAAGGATTTTTTATCTTTATATTATTTTTTGTGTGGTTAATGCTTTTTTAGTGGAGAGCGCGCATTCATTAAAGCCCGTTAACAACATTTTACAATTTATCAAGAAGGAGAAATAAAATGAAAAAACGGGGATTTTTAAGGAAAGGATTAATTGCTGGATTAACACTTACGCTGATGGGTTCTACAGTTGTGATTGCTAATGCAGCAGATAATTCAAAACCATTGACTGATTTTGCAAATGTTCTAGATGTAACAGCAGATCCAAAAGAAACTATTTATGGGACATATAGCACAAATGAGTATAATAACTTTTCAGATTTAGGAGCTTGGCATGGATATTATCTTCATGATAAAAATGCTACAGATCTATATGGTGGTTTTGCAGGACCAGTAATTATTGCTGAAGAATATCCAATTAATTTATCTGATTCGATCAATAAAATAAATTTAGAAAAAGTAACAGATGAAGGATCAGAAATAGTTGATTTAACTAAAGCAAATACAAATGAAATTTATTATCCTGGTAGATTGGAACAAACATATGATTTAAATGATTTAACATTAAAGTTAAAATTAATTTTTGGGACTAATCGTACAGCATTGATTGAAACAGTAATTGAAAATAAGACTAATGATGAATTAAAATTGAATTTATCATGGGATGGACATTTATTTACATATTATACAAATAAAAATAATTCAATGGGTACATCATTATCTAAAGAAAACGACGGTATTAAAGTAAACTTTAAGACTATTCGTAGTACATGGAATTATATGACAACGGAAGAAAATTCATTTGATGTTGTATTGAGTGAAGATGACATTACTACAGAAATTAGTGATGATAATTTATCTTATACAATTACTAGAAATGAACCAGTTACTATTGAAGCAAAAGGGGAATATGAAACTTATCAAACACAAAGTTTTACATATACTATTGATGAAAGAAATAATGAAAAACAAAATGTAGCTGATTTATTAGCAGATCCAGCTAAATATTTTGAAGAAAACAATGATCGTTGGCAAGGATATGTTGATACGATCTTTAAAAATGATATAACTGCAAATGTTAATTATCAAAATGCTGCCGTAAAATCAATGGAAACATTGATGACTAACTGGTTTTCACCAGCTGGAGCAATAAAACATGATGGAATTGTACCATCAATGTCATATAAATGGTTTATTGGTATGTGGGCTTGGGACTCTTGGAAACAAGTTGTTGCAACAACATATTTCAATGAAGAATTAGCTAAAAATAATGTTCGAGCATTGTTTGATTATCAAATAACAAGTGATGATGAAGTACGCCCTCAAGATGCTGGAGCTATTATTGATTGTATTTTCTATAATCAAAATGAAGATCGCGGTGGTGATGGTGGTAACTGGAACGAACGTAATTCTAAACCAGCTTTAGCTGCATGGGCGGTAGAAAATGTTTATCGCCAAACTGGGGATAAAGATTTCTTAAAAGAAATGTATCCAAAATTAGTTGCATATCATAATTGGTGGTATACAAATCGTGATATCGATAAAAATGGTATTGCTGAATATGGTGGAATGGTTCATGAAACTTGCTATGACTGGAGAAACTATGGATATGCTGAAGGTGAAGTTGTAGAAGGATTTGGAACTGTTGATAATAACGGATTTATTTATGATGCTAATAATGAAAGAATCGTTTGTCCTGAAGCCGGAATTGAAGCAGCTGCATGGGAAAGTGGTATGGATAATGCAACACGTTTTGATATTGAAGGTAATGGCGATGATGATATCGGAATCAAAATTTATACTGTTAGAAATGATGATCATGAACCAATTGGTTATGTAATCAATCAAGAATCAGTAGATTTAAATGCATATTTATATGCAGAAAAAGGTTTCTTAAAATCAATGGCTGAAGAATTAGGGTATACTGATGATGTTTTAAAATACACTAAAGAAGCTGAGTATTTAAGAGACTACATTAATGAAAATATGTATGATGAAGAAACTGGATTCTATTATGACGTGCAAACAAATGAAGATGGTAGTGTTAAAAAATTATTAGTTAATCGTGGTAAAGGTACTGAAGGATGGATTCCATTATGGGCTAAAGCAGCTACTACTAAACAAGCAGCTAGAGTAGTTGAAAATATGGTTGATGAAAATAAATTTAATACTTATGTACCATTCCCAACAGCTTCAAAAGATAACGATAAATATGATCCAAGTAGATATTGGCGTGGACCAGTATGGCTAGATCAAGCTTTATATGCAGTCGAAGCTTTACAAAATTATGGATATAATGAAGAAGCAAAAGAAGTAACGATCAAATTATTTGATCATGCTAAAGGATTATTAGAAGATGGACCTATTCATGAAAATTATAATCCAGAAACAGGAGAAGGATTACATACAAAGAATTTCAGCTGGTCTGCCTCAGCATTCTATCTATTATATCAAAATACATTAACTTCAACTAATACAACTTCACAAACTGGTTTTGAAATTCCAGATGATTCTGATAAACCAAGTGTTGAAGTTAAAGTAAATAAAGATGCATTGTTTGAAGCAATCAAAAAGGCTGAAGCAATTGATGAAACTAAATATACTAAAGAATCTTATCAAAATTTAGTTGCAGCACTTGAAAATGGTCGAAAAGTTTATAGTGATGAAAATGCTGATCAAGAACAAGTTGATCAAGCAGTTAACAGCTTAAATGAAGCATTAGCAGCGTTAGAAGAAATAGCTGGTAATGAAAATAAAACTCCAGCTACTGGAGATAATTTAAATGTCCTATTACCAATGGTGCTAATAGCTGTAGCTGGTGGCGTAATTTTATTTCAAACTAAAAAAGAAAAATTAAATTAATATATAAGAGGCTGTAAAGAAATAGATTGCAATTAGGGGTCTATTAAATACAGGCCTCTTTTTTGACTTACTAGTTAAAATTACGATGGTTACAAAAAGTTATTAAATTTAGATTATCTATTTATGATATTGGTATTGGGATTGGAAAATGACATGGGTATTTATTGATGTTATAATAAAATTAACAAATTAGATTTTAGGAGAGAAAAATGATTATTAGAAAATATCAGCCATCTGATAGCCAGGAGTTAGCAAGATTATTTTATGATACCGTTCATACAATTAACGCAAGAGATTATAACCAAGAACAATTAAATGTCTGGGCAACTAGAAATATAGATTTAGAAAAATGGAATCAATCATTTTTAAAGCATTATACGGTCGTAGCAGTCGATGAGAAAATTATTATCGGTTTTGGAGATATCGATAAAAATGGATATCTTGATCATTTATATGTTCATAAAGATTATCAAGGAAGAGGTGTTGCGACAGCTATTTGTGATAAATTAGAACAAGTAGTTAATGGAAAAAAAGTTGTTCATGTTTCTATTACAGCAAAGCATTTTTTTGAAAGGAGAGGATATAAGATAATTAAAGAACAAAAAGTAATTAGAAATGGGATTTCTTTAATAAATTATCTTATGGAAAAATAAATTAACAGGTAGTTTGAAAGTGAGATGAGATTATGAAAGTTGTTACTTCACGGGTAATTAGTTCACTGCCAAAACTGGCACTACAAACTAAAAGAAAAATGGATTGTACAATCGTTCATTGAAAAAAATATAAAAGTATACCAATTACATACTTATAGAACTTATGAGACATTGCCTAGAAATGGTTATAAATCTTATATTTTTGAAGGCAAGATAGTGAAAGATAGAAAATTAAGTTTTATCGTGCCAAGCGAATATAAAGATGAAGTCAATAAACAAATTGGTGATGTATTTAGTGTGGATGTAAGTTCTTTTATCTTAAATAAAGGTGCTTTTGATATATGAAAGGGCGTATCCAAGCATTACGAATGAAAAACCAAGATGATATATTTTATGTAATCAATGTGATTGAAGTTGTTGATTGTCTTGATTATGATCGTTCTAAAATCAAGCGTTATCCATCATTTAACAGAGTGATGGATGTTATACAATATGTATTTGTAAAATCAAAGTTAAGAGATAAAATTATTTTTAAATTACCAGAATTTGTTAATCGAAAGATATATGTTACAGAGGAGTTTAAAAAGGCAATTGAAGAAAATGATAATAGATTAAAATTAGAAGGGAAATTTATATGAAATATAATTGTACGGTTATTTCAGTGTCAGATATCAATGCTGCAAGAAAATTTTATGAAGATTTATTTGGTTTGGAGGTATTCCAAGATTATGGGATAAATATTGCTTTTACTTGTGGGTTAGCATTACAACAAAATTTTGATTGGCTTGTTAATATCCCCCAAGAGCAGGTATTAAAAAAATCAAATAATATGGAAATATGCTTTGAAAAACAGGACTTTGATCTTTTTTTAGATAAATTGAAAAAATATCCTGATATTGAATATTGTGGTGAAATCGTTGAACATAGCTGGGGACAGCGGGTAATTCGTTTTTATGATTTAGATGGTCATATTATTGAAGTCGGGGAAGAGATGAAAATGGTTGTAAAACGTTTTCTTGCCACTGGTATGACTATGGCTGAAGTTTCTTCGAAAATGGATGTTTCGATTGCAGATCTAACAAAGTTATTAAATAGTTAAAATGTAGAATAATCGAGAGATCAGGGTTGTGAAAAGAATGTGAATAATATATTTATTTTTATTAAATGATAATTATCTTTTTTTGTGATAAAAAAGTAGTATTTTTTGTCTCGTTGTGATAAAATCGTTGCATAATATAAAAGAATATGTATGGAGGTATAATTGTGTATAAAATTTTACTTTGCTGCATGTCAGGATTGACTACAACTATGCTTGTTAATGCGATGAAAAAAGAAGCTCATAGACAAAATATAGATGTAATGATTTGGACAGCAATTTCAAGTGCAATCGAGTTATCTTGGGCAGAGGCTGACTGTATTTTAATAGCACCACAAAATGCTGGAGATCTTGAAAAAGTTCGTTCTATTGTTAAAACTTCTATTCCGATTGCCGTAATTGAAGAAAAAGATCTTTTGGAAATGAATGGTAAAGCGGTATTGAAGCAGGCTATTGAATTGATTGAAAAATAAGTTATTTTAAATGATAACTTATTTTTATTAGAGTTAAAAAAGTCTTAATAAAAAAATAAATGATTAAGTATGCTAAAAGCTGATATTATAGCTAAAAATAGCTGTTGTTTTGTTATAATAAAATGTTTGGAGTAGATATTTTTAGATAAATAATATACAATAGTCATGGTGATATTATGGCAAGACAAATTCCTTTACAGCAGATAAAGATAACTGAAAATAGAATTAAATTATTGAATGAGATGGGTATAAATAGTCTTAGAGATCTGGTACTTCATTTTCCCTATCGTTATGAGTGTATTGAGGAAACACCTTTAATAAATAATGAAAAAGTTATTATTGAAGGTGTTTTAATTGAGGAACCAAAAGTCTTTTTTAAAGGAAGATTATCCAGGTTGACATTTTCACTTCTTTATCAGCAGGAAATTTATAAAATTACGATTTTTAATCGTCATTTTATGAAAAAAAATATGACTAAAGGGATGATTTTGACAGTAATTGGTAAGTATAATAGTGCCAATAATAGCATTGTTGCTAGTGACATTAAATTAAAGGCTTTAAATGAAATTGCAGGGATTACCCCAGTTTATTCATTAAAAGAAGGAATAACACAAAAGTCATTTCAGAATTATGTGAAAAAAGCTTTAAAATTTTATCAGGGACATATTCAAGATGAAATACCTAATTCTTTATTGATCAAACATCATTTAATTCATAAAGAATTAGCTTTAAATCTAATTCATTTTCCAGCTAACAATAATGATATTAAAGAGGCTTCACGGCATTTAAAATACGAAGAATTTTTAAAATTTCAATTAACAATGCAATACATTAAGATCTCACGTAAAAAAAATATTGGTGTCAAGAAAAATTGATCAAAAAATATTAGAGCAGTTTATCAAAAAGCTTCCCTTTAAATTAACAGATGACCAAATGAAAGCAGTTGATGAAGTAATTAATGATTTAAAAAAAGATACGACGATGTATCGTTTTATTCAGGGTGATGTAGGAAGTGGTAAAACAGTAGTTGGTGCAATTGGATTGTATGCCAATTATTTAGCAGGATTTCAAGGTGCTATGATGGCACCTACGGAAATTTTGGTAACACAGCATTATCAATCATTAATAAAATTATTTAAAGAAACTAGTGTTAATATAGGTTTATTGACAGGACATTTGTCAACCAAAGAAAAACAAGCGATCTATCAAGATTTGAGAGATGGAAAAATAGATATTATTGTAGGAACACATGCGCTATTTCAAGAAAAAGTAAATTATCATAATCTTGGTTTGGTAATAACAGATGAACAGCATCGCTTTGGCGTAAACCAGCGTAAAGCATTGAAAGAAAAAGGTCAAAAAGTAGATTTTATGGTTATGTCGGCAACACCGATTCCGCGAACTTTAGCAATCAGTTTATATGGGGATATGGATGTTTCAACTATTAAAACAATGCCTAGAGGAAGAAAACCGGTCTTAACTGAAGTGATAAAATCGCATAGTATGAAGCCTATTTTAAATAAACTAAAAAATTATTTAGCTAGTGGCGGGCAATGTTATGTTGTATGTCCCTTAGTTGATGAAAGTGATGTTATTGATAGCCGTGATGCAACTAGTATTTATGAGGGAATGAAAGCTTATTTTAAAAATCATTATACAGTAGGACTGCTTCATGGTAAAATGGATGATGAAACTAAAGAAAAGACAATGGATGATTTTAAAGATAATCGAATTCAAATTTTAGTTTCAACGACAGTTATTGAAGTTGGAGTTGATGTTAGTAATGCCAATTGGATCGTAATTTATAATGCTGAACGTTTTGGATTAAGTCAATTACATCAATTAAGAGGCCGAGTCGGTCGTGGTCATGAACAAGGCTATTGTTATTTGCTGAGCAATTCTTCTAGTAAAGAAGCAATTGAAAGATTAGAGTTTTTAAAAAATTGTCACGATGGTTTTGAGGTTTCTTATTATGATTTGAAAATAAGGGGACCTGGTGAAATATTAGGGAATCAACAAAGTGGTCTACCAGCTTTTGCAATCGGAGATATTTTTAAAGATATTAATATATTAGAAGTAACTAGAAAAGATGCCCAGGAATTATTAGAAAGTAAATCTAATGATGCAGCATATTTAAAATTAATTAATGAGATTGAAGAACAATTGATCAACAATAATAAATATATTGATTAATTTGTGTTATAATATGTACTAATATGAGGTGAAAAAAATGAAATTAGGAATAGATGCTATGAGTGGTGATTTGGGAAGTTCGATCGTTGTCGAAGCATGTTTATCATTTCTTAGTAAAAATAAAACTGATGAGTTATATGTGGTAGGGAAAATAGAAGAATTAGAAGCTTTAAAACCCTATTCTCAGGTAACTTTAATTGATGCTCAAGAAGTATTGGAAATGACAGAAAATATTCTTGCAATTCGCAGAAAAAAAAGAATCCAGCATGGTTAAAACAATGATGCTGGCGCGAAAAAATGAAGTTGATGCAATACTGTCATGTGGAAATACGGGAGCTTATTATGCTAGTGCAATGCTATTTTTAAAACGTTTAGAAGGAGTAGAAAAATCTTGTTTAATGGCGATGTTACCGACTTATAATGGTAAAGATGTAGCTATGCTTGATGTTGGTGCTAATTCTGAAAATACAGTCGAACAATTAAAATCATTTGCAATTATGGGCAATGTTTATGCTAAAAATGTGCGAAAAATCGATAATCCTAAAATAGCTTTATTAAATATCGGAAGTGAACATCATAAAGGTGATGAAATCCATCAGGAAACATATAAAATTTTAGAAAGTATGCAAGAAATTAATTTTATTGGCAATATTGAAGGTAAGGAAATCTTAGATGGCGAGGTGGATGTCATAGTTACTGACGGTTTTACTGGTAATGTTGCTTTGAAGACAACTGAAGGAGTAGCTAAAGTGTTAGTGAAAAGTTTAAAAGATGGCTTTATGTCTTCGACTCGTACTAAATTAGGTGCAGTAATGGCTAAACCGGCTTTAAAACAATTAATGACAAAATTTGATCCTAAAGCAGCTGGTGGAGCTTTGATGATGGGTTTTGTTAAACCGGTAATTAAAGCTCATGGTTCTAGTGATGCTGTTGCTTTTGAAAATGCTATAAATTTAGCTTTTGAAATGGTTTCAAGTAATGTAGTAGAAAAAATGAAAGAAGGATTGAAATAACGTGGAATTAAAACAATTTTTACAAATTATGGAGATACCTTATCACGAAATAGATATTTTTATCGAAGCTTTTACACACCCTTCTTATGCAAATGAACATAGGTTAAAAAATCATGATTATGAACGATTAGAATTTTTAGGTGATGCGGTATTACAGTATCATGTTTCACGACATATTTACGATTTATATCCCGATTTACCCGAAGGTCGTCTAACAAAATTAAGGGCTAAATTAGTTCGCGAAGAATCTCTGGCTCGTTTTGCTAGAGAATTAGACTTAGGATCATTGATTTTTTTAGGTGCTGGCGAATTAAATAATGGTGGACGTGATCGTGATAGTGTTCTGGCAGATATTTTTGAAGCTTTTATCGGCGCTGTTTGTTATGATTGCGGTCATGAATATGTTGAAAAAGTATTAAACAAAACCGTTTATAAGCATGTTAAAGATGTTAATTATGATGAAATAACAGATTTTAAGACAAGGCTTCAAGAGCTTATTCAAGCCGATCAGCGAAAAACAGTTACTTATGATTTGATTTCAGCTACAGGACCTTCAAATAATCCTGTTTTTGAGATGGCTGTAAAAATGGATGATATGGTTTTAGGTGTTGGAGTAGGATCTAGTAAAAAAAGAGCAGAACAAAAGGCGGCTAAGGATGCTTTAGATAAACTTGCTAAATGATTGATTTAAATTTATTATAAGTTGGTTTTAACCAACTTTTTTATATTATTCTAATAAAAAAACCAAGTTAATCTTGGTTAAAAAAATCACGGACTTCTAATAAATCATTCATGATTTTATATGTCATTTTTATAAATTCAGGATCTGGATATTTTAGATCAGGGATACAAATCACTTTAATTTTTGCAAGATCAGCAGCTTTGATGCCAGCTTCAGAATCTTCGAGTACCAATGCTTCGTGTGGTTTTACATTTAATTTTTCACATGACTTTAAAAATACTTCAGGATCAGGTTTACCTTTAGTTACTTCATCACCACAAATAGAATCATCAAAATATTGATTTAATTTTGCTAATTGAAGAATTCGATTTACTCGATAACGCTGGGAACTAGTTGCTACAATCGTCTTGTAGTTATGAGCTTTTAAATATTTCAATAATTCAATAAGCCCTTTTTTTAATGGGACACCATCATTTTCAAATATATCTGATATATATTGGTGAACTGCCTCAATAGTATCTTCGACATTAAAATCTTTACTATATGTATCATAAAACTGATTAAAAACAGCTATTAATGGTTTACCTAATAAAGTTTTATAAAAATCTAGGGACATCGTTAATCCTTTTTTAGCTAAAACATGCTGATATCCTTCAAAAGTAACTCGCTCACTATCAATCATTAAACCATCCATATCAAAAATCACAGCTTTGATCATTATCATTACCTCCGTTAATTTTATCCTAACATAAAATGATCAGACAGTTAAATAATTTAAGTAATAAAAAATTGTTTAGTTCATATATTGCACTAAAGGAGTTGTGAAATATGATACATAGAGGGGAAATCTATTATGCTGATTTATCACCAGTGATTGGAAGTGAACAAGGTGGTTATCGTCCAGTTGTTGTATTACAAAATAATAAAGGTAATCGTTATTCTACAACGATTATTGTAGCACCGATATCATCTAAATTAACAAAGAATCCATTGCCAACACATGTTATGGTAGAAAATAATTATTTAGAGAAAAAAAGTGTTATTTTATTGGAACAAATTAGAACGATCGATAAACAAAGAATAAGAGAGAAAGTTGGAATCATAGATGATAAAATAATGCAATTGATCAATCAGGCAATCAAAACTAGCTTAGATATTAAATAATTTTACATTTAGACTGCTTTTTTGTTATAATACGCTCATGGAGGTAGATTCTAAATGAATATTCGGGATATTAAAATAAAAGCTAAAAGCGTTTTGAAAGATCATAGTAATATAATTTTTGTTTTTATCTTTATTAGTATAATAACAACGATTATAGATTATCTTGGTCAAACATTGAATGTGACAATACCATTTATCTCTTTATTAATATCAATAATAATGCTGCCATTTTCTCATGGAAATATTGTTACAGCTTTAAAAGCAGTAAATGAACGCGGAGATGAAGTTACAATTGAAAATGAAGGTTTAACAGGATTTAAAAGATTTAAAGAATTGTTTTTTACTTATTTTATTCAAATTGTTTTTTTAATAGTACTTGTATTGCTTGCTAGTTTGATATTATTTTTTATCGCTAAAATAGTTATTGATGAAAGTGTGTTTGATAATTTTGGATTATTATTAACACAATCAAGCCTTTATACAAGTAATCTTACTACGATTGTTGAAGATCCTGCTTTTATCAAAATGGCAGGAGCCTTAGGGGGATTTATAACATTAGGATTTGTTGTTATTTTGATTATTGCTGTAATGTATAGTTTGACTTTTGCTTTAACACCATATGTTTTAGAGAAATATAAGATTTATGGGGCTAAGGCGATGAGTGAATCAGCACGTTTGATGAAAGGACATAAAGGAACTTTATTTGTTTTATATCTTTCATATTTAGGCTGGTTTTTATTAACGATCGTGATAACAGCGGTAATTCAAATATTTTTACCAATTCCACTAATTTCCGATTTATTGATAGCAGTGATAATGGTTTATTTGTTTTCAGCTGAAATGCAGACTTGTCTTGCAGTGTTGTTTGAAGAAATTGATTTAGAGGATAAAAATCTTATTTAATGGGGTGTTAGATTGAGTTTGATAAAAGAAATAAAATTAAGTAATCGTCAAAAAGCAATTGGGACAATTATTTTGTTTCCCTGGTATTTATATTTTGCACCAAGTATTTTTAATTTTTTGATTAAATTATATACGGTATTTATAAGTAATGATGTTTCTTCAGAATCAATCAATGTTTATTTTAATGTTTTGATTGGTTTATCTACAGCAATATTGTTATTAGCTGTATTTAAGGATTTTATAAAAAAGAATTGGGAAATATTTCGACAAGAGCTATTAGAAAATATTATTTGGATTTTAACGATTGGGATAATATCATCATATGTACTTGGGTATATAGGTGAATTTATAGTTAATTTATTTTTATCAGCTGATACTCGTGAAGCGACAAATCAGACATTTGTTGTTACTATGCTATCTTCAAATGTTTTGTTGATGACAGTTCATGCAGTTATTTTAGCACCACTTGTTGAAGAGTTATTTTTTAGAGGTCTTATTTTTAATACTTTACGTCAAAAAAGTGCCTTTTGGGCACACTTGATTTCAGCGTTTTTATTTGGGTTATTACATGTTTATAGTTATATTTTAGCTGGTGATATGACAGAATGGTTGAAATTGATTCCCTATATGACAGCTGGTTTAGCCTTTTCTTATGCTTATGAAAGAAGGCAAAATATTATTGCTCCAATCGTATTGCATAGCATAAAGAATCTAATTGCTGTTATTTTGATTTATGTAATGCTATAACAGCATGTCTTAAAAGACATGCTGTTTTTTTAAAATATCATTACCAAAATGCCCACAAGAATGCCTAAAATTATTCCAAAGATTACATCACTTAAATAATGGACAAATAGAAATAACCGTGAAAATGATATTAAAAAGGCAAATAGAATAAATAAGATGCCGGTTTTAGGAAAAAAGAAACATATAGCAGTAGCACAAGCAAAACTTGATGCAGTATGCCCAGATGGAAAAGAATAATCACTAGGAATAGCAATCAGCATTTTAATGTTGCTGTAAGTTTGACAGGGTCTTTTTCTTTTTACAATTGATTTGATAATAACCTGACTAATAATGGTTGATAAAAGTAAAGCAGCAAGCATTTTTTGAGCTAAAAGCTGAGTTTTATTATTTAGACTTAAAATGAATATCAAAAATAACCAGATCATACCAAAATCACCGACACCTGTAATAAGGGTCATAGCTTTGCATAGGAATTTATGATGATATAATTTTGGAAAAATGTACGATACTTTGATATCAGTTTCTTTAATTTTTTGGATAAGGGTCATTATCTTCCTCCGACTCTTTTAATAATTTAGTTATAAATTTTATAATATATACAATAATTAAATTAAAAATAATAAATAATATTAATTTAATTGCAAGACTTGATAAAAAATTATTACCAGAAATCAAGTTATCATAATCAGGAATAAAATTTAAAATTTTATGAAGTACATTAAAAATAAAAGCATAGATACTTAAAACGATATTAACATATAAATCTATTAGCTTTTTTATTATTCCTGTAATGACACCAGGTTCATAGATAAAATCTTTAAAAGCTGAAAAAACAAGCATTCCAGAAAAAGAAATAATTGTTACGATTATTAAAGTATAGAAAAAATTAATAACATGAGTAATTATTTGTTTCTTCCTTTTCAATTGGAGAAGAATCAGAAATCTCATCATGATAAGTTTCTTCTTTAATAGTTCCATTAATGATATCCATAAGTTCATTAACTCGTTTAGGATCACCACCAATTATAGGTTTATCATTTACTGGTTTTACATTCTCAGGTTCATCTGAAAACTCAAAATGCTTAACTAAATCTTCTGAAGAATTGTCAATTTTGGCAGTTGTATTTTCCTCAGTATCTATGTGTTCTTGATGATTAGATGCTTTTTCATCTTCAAATAATGAAGAATTAGCAGAATTAGGTTTTTTATCTAAAATTTCACCTAAAAAGTAATGATATGTTTGACGTACTAAATCGACTAATTGAGAATCATTACTGTATTCTTCAAGCAGCTTATAATATGTTTGTTCAAGTGTTTCAATGGACATATCGCTAGACATTCCTAATAATGGCGAGTACATTTCCATAGAATCATATCGTGCAAAAAGGAAAATATTGATAACCTCAAGATTGTTTTTAGCAACTTTTAAAGCTCGATAAGAAATTGAATTAACTGCTGGACATAAATCAGTTAAATAAATAACATTAAATAATTTTTGATTAGCAGCATACAATAAGCTAGGGTAATTTGCAACTACTAAAGCATGTTTAGGGGTAACATTTAATTGTTCTAAAATTATAGATAATAGATAAGGATCAGGTAGCGGAGGATTGTTACTATCGCCACCAATGATAAAATCAACATAATTGTATAGTCTAGTTAACTGTAAATATTGGATGGCACGTTTTATTTTATGAGTCGAAATTACAGCGATTTTTATATTTTTTTGTTTAAAAAATTGTAATAATTCTTCTGTACCTTCCTTCATTAACGAATTTGGCTTTAATTTTGCATATTCGTATAAATCACGTTCAATCAATTCATTTAAATCATCAGAAACAATATCTTGGCTGATAGGAAAATTATTATACATTGTATGCATATTGCCTAATGATCTTTCAAACTCTTCTTTTGTTAAAACCTGATTATGAATCTTACATATTCTTTTAAAATAATTGAATCTTAAGCGATTTAAATCCAATAATCCGCCATCTAATGACAAAATAACTACTTTTATATCATTTACAGTCTGTTTATAAAACATTTTGATACTCACCCCACCTATTTGTTAATTATAGCATAACTTTTATACTTTATCATTAAAATTCACTTGCTTTTATCTAAAAATAGGTGTATTATAATAAATGTCATCTCTCCTTAGCTCAGTTGGTAGAGCATCTGACTCTTAATCAGAGGGTCCACGGTTCGAGACCGTGAGGGGAGACCATTGTAAATAATGGCTTAAACACTAGGTTTTACTAAGGTTTAAGCCTTTTTATTTTTTCTTTTGATTTTAATTTATTTAGTTGTATTTAAGTAAATTTAGATATATTTAAATGAATTAAAAGTATGCAAAAAGTATGCAAAAAAACTACTCATTTTTAAGTAGTTTTTCTAGTATGTTTTTACGATTGTTTTTTAATTTGTTTTGAACAAAATTTTCGACAGTATCATTTTCTCTTAATTTATGTTTATCTAAGTGTATATAAACTTGATTAAGCATTTTACTATCACTGTGACCCATGTAATATTCAGCATCTTTTAATCTAACACCACTATAATATAATAAAGTCGCATATGTATGCCTGAAAATATATGGTGTAAATCCTTTTGGATTAAATTCTATATCTAATTCTAAAGCTTTTGATTTTATTTTGTCTATGATTTTTTTAACAAGCCATTTATAACTTTGATTCGTTAAATATTCGTCGCCACCAGTTAGATTAGTAAAGAGTTTAGATGTTTGTATGCTAGATAGATAATAGCTAACAAATGGCAAAATATTGGCGAATAGAGGTACTTCTCGAACACTGCTATTATTCTTTGTGAATTGTTGAAAAATTGGTTGATTAGAAGTATATACGACTGTTTTGTTTATAATTACATATCCAGTGTTATTACTTATTACAAAATCTGATTTTGTTAGCGCTCGAGTTTCTTCAGGTCTAAGACCACAATATTTACTCATTAAAACAAACATTTTTTCTCGATCATTAAAATCGGCTATTTCAGTTAAATAGAATTCTTCATCCGTCAAGATTCTTTTTTGCTTTTTAGTTTCCATTTTTGGCTTTACTATCCGTCTACATGGATTTTTATTTATAATGTCATCATCAATCGCACTTTCCATTATTTGGTTTAATGTCATATAAACTTTATTTGCGGTATTAGGTTTATCGATTAATGAATTTATTAATTTCTGGATATCAGTCTTCTTTATATCTGCTATTTTTTTATAATCAATTTCAATAAAATGATTATTCAATAGAGATTTATAACTTTGCGCTGATTTAGCGCTAATTAGTGGCTCTTTCGTTTTAAACCATTCCCATTTATAATCTTTAAATATTGCTTCTTTGCTTCTTACTAATATTCCTTGCTCGTATTTATACTTTATTTGAAAAAGCTTTTCATCTACTTCTTTTATAGTTTTTTCACAAACCTGATATCTTTTACCACCTAGAGTTATAGAAGTGGCATATCTTCCATCTTTTCGTTGTTTATATTTAGCCATATTTAATTCAGTCCTTTCTTTTTTAGACAATCCATGTTAAAATATGGCTACATGGATTGCTAAATAATGTGGTAGTTGTTTGCGTTTCATGTCTGCTCTCCGCGCCAACGGAGGGCTTTTTTATTGAAAGTAAAAGCTAATCAAATTTTTAAAAATAAAATTCTTTGCTATTGTCAGCAGTCGAACTTTTGTTATATTGAATAATTTCTAATTGCTTCTACAATATGTTCTGTATTCCAACGTACTAATGGATATTTTTGCAATTCTATAGGTATTTTTTCTTGTCCCCATGGTGCTACAACAACAATAGGTTTGTTCATTCTTTTTGCTGTTTCAAGTTCATACTGCATCCATTTTCTTTTAGCATACATCCCGCCTAAAATAATAACACAATTTACTGGGGCAATTTTTCTATCAATTGCTTGTTTAATTTCGTAATCGTATGCATATGTTCTTGATAATGCTAATGGTTTATCCTCTGGGGCAGAGTAATTTCTAAAATAAAAATATGATGCATTGTTAAGCATATTGACTAATCGAGTATAATCATCGCCATACATCCATGCATGACTAATAAATAAATCATATGTTTTTAATAATGGCATAAGTTTTAACTTCCTTTCTATAATAAATTTGATATAATTAACCTTGAAAGGGTGATCGATATGATTAATAAGTATACTAAGAAGCCTGTTACAATCGAAGCTATACAATGGAATGGTGATAATACACAAGAAATAATTTCGTTTTGTGGAAAATCATGTGTTCCAAAGCAAACATATTTAATTATTCAAACTCTTGAGGGAAATCATATAGCTGATATTGGTGATTTTATAATAAAAGGAATAAAAGGTGAATATTACCCATGTAAACCTGATATTTTTGAAAAATCATATTTCAAGGTAAATTAATTATTTTGTTTCTTTTCGTTTAATTGTGTCCAATTGCTGTTCTCGTGTGACATAATACTTTCGCATCTATTAACTAGCAAGATATTTCTTTTTTCAATAGACAAATTTTCATATTCTCCTGCTCCGTTTTGGAACAGGATTTTTTCTTGTTTTAATCGTTCGCAAGTTGCTCTATAAGTTGTATAAAGTTCTTGACACTTCATTAGTTTATCAATGCCAATAATGATAGGGATAGTTGCTGTTAGAACTGTACTTAAGATAGGTAAAAATTCTAATTGTTTGTATTTCAAAATTAAATAAGAAATTATTGATGAAATAGATGATATAACTAATAATGCAATGCTAAATCCATAATAAAAACGTTTATAATACTTTGATTTTTTACTATACCACTGTATTTGATCATTAAGTCGCTCTTTAATATATTCATCCATCCCCGTTTCTCCCTTCCTGCACTATGAAGTGTGTTTATTGTGATTGTGCTATTTAATTCTTCTGCAATTAGATAAATAATCTCTTTCAATTTCTTTATTGTCTAATAAATAAAATATTATAGTTTACCTTTTTGGAATTTCGGTTTCAATATATCCACCCATAGTAACAAAAGATTTCCAAATTCTTCTTTCGTTTATTTCTTTATTTGAATAGTTATAGTTATTTTTTTTTGCTAAAAGTTCATTAGGAATAATTTTTCTAATAAAATCGAAAAGTTTAAAATATATCGTTTATTTGAAAAAGGATTATCGTAGTTAATTATACCTTTAAAATTGTATTCAATATCATCAAGAGGTAACGTAGCTAAAATTTTTCCTTTCTCTTTATTAAATTCTTTTGAGGCATCGATTTTTGTAAATACAAAATCAATATCTTTATCTTTTTTTGAGGGGAAAATATTATAAAAAATATCGGTATTAGAAATATAATAATTATCTCCATTTTCTTGGAAAATTTTTACAAATAGATTTAATGCTTCACCTCTACCAATATTAGAAAGCTTCATTTTTATTTTAATTTGATTATATTTATATTCTTCTAAACCGTTATCTTCTATTTCTATTAGTGGTTTATATTGTATTGCTAAATCATCACGCCTTTGATCATCTAAACGTTTCTGCTGCTCTTTTAAATCGCTTTTTTGTTCTACGATAGTCCACGCAACGCCAAATAAGGCTAATCCTCCACCTAATATAGCTCCATAATAACCTAAAACATTACCAGCTTCATCTCTTGGAATAAATCCGATTCCCCATGGATTTTCCACATAAAAAGAAATAGGTACCATAATAAATATAACAATCAATGTAATAGCAAAAATTATAGGATGTTTTTTAATGTAGGTGAATATATTGAATTTACTTTTTTCTTGCATTTATATCACATCACTTTGAAAAGCAACTGCTTTACCAATAATCCTTATTTCATTTAATCTTTCATCTTTATATTCTAAATCCTTAAATTTTGGATTTTCTGCTTTCAATATAACAAGATTAGCTTCTTTATAATAATAAAATCTTTTTAATGTCGCTTCATTATCAATAATAACTGCTGCTATTTCTCCATTATTCACCATATTTTGTTGCCTAATAAAAACTATATCACCATCATTGATACGAGCATTTATCATACTGTCACCTTTGCATTTTAAACAAAAATCAGCTTGTATATCAGTACCAGCCATTATATAGCTTTCTCTATCCTCATCAGCATAAATTGCTCGCCACAAGCTATTTCGCCTAATAAAGGAAATTTCTTTTTTTCAATTTTAAAGATGTTATCAAATTCTTGTGTCAAATCATTTTTTTCCTCTATTAAATCAGATTTGTATATACCTAAGTAATCAGCAATCATTTGTACTTTATCCATTCTAGGATATTTTTTTGCGTTGACCCAATCTGAAACAGTACTTGAGGTTATACCTAAATCATTAACAATATCTGCTTGTGTTTTCTTGTGTAAATTTAAATGATATTTTAAATTTTTTGAAAAAATATCTTTTTGTCGTTGTTTTGAATCCATAAACGTCACCTCTATCCTTAATAAAATATTATCACTTTTAGCGGATAGAACAATAAAAAAGCGAAAAAAATTTCCGTTTTAAGTTGACATCACGCTAAAAGCGAGTATAATAAAAGCGTAGGAGGTGAGAAAAATGCAGTTAACTTTAAAAGCTTGGAGGGTTAATAGTGGGTTAACTATCGGTGATGTGTCAAAAAAAATTGGTAAAACTGAAAGAACTATTCAAAATTGGGAAAGTGGAATTACTATTCCTGATAAGGCTAATTTAGATAAGTTAGCAAAACTATATCATACTAGCATAGATTTTATTTTTTTAGCAGATTGTTCCGCTTTAAGCGAAAGATATAATTTATACAAGGAGTAGCATATGAAACCAATATGGATAAGAATCTTGGTAAATAGCTATTTCTTTGGAATTGTTTTCTATTCTTTGTATCCAATTGCTGGAACTATTTTATTTTTCATGAATTGTATGACAAATACTGAATTTCATTTAGAAAGGGAATTATCAAAAGCATGGAATACCTTAATCAAACACATAATTATTTTCATACTGCTTTATCTATTCTGTATTTTCTTCTGATGTTTATATGGTTATTTCTTGGATTTACATTAGCATTTTATGAAGGCTATAAAAAATTCTATTCTTTATCAAAAGAAGATACTAAATAAGCTGACGATGAAGAAAGGGATAAGTAATGAAAAATATTCTAATTTGTTTGTTTTTATTAATTGATTTAATAATGATATTTATATCTCTCATGAATGCATTAAATAAAGTTGAAGATAAGGTAATAGATATAATTACTATATTTTTAACAATTGTTGTGATCATTCTTATTTACTCAACTTAGTAAAGGAATTTGATTCAAACTGTTTAACTATCAATTTGAGCTTAAAAGGGGTGAAAATATTGATTAGATATTTAAAGAAAAAGATTGCTTCTGTGCGAAAGAAACAATCTAAGAAAAATGAATTTCATAGTCATGGAATCCATATTGGTCAAAAAGGGATTAGGCTTGAGGCTCAATCTCGAAAACAAAATGATTTGGTTGACCGCTTGGAATGATTTTGTCAGTCGACCAAACGAAAACATCATTATTAGCTTTAACGAGCATATATGAGATACCGTTTTCATAATTCACGTTGACAATTGTATCTCCGAAAGATTCGGATGGATGCATAAACATTATGTGATTATTATTAATGTCCTTCATGTGCTCAGGAAGATTAATGACAATATCATGTTTTGAACAATCAAATTTATATTTATATTTATACATATTATTAAATCATCTCCTTTCAAGCTAATTATAGCACGAGATGAAACAATATATCAAAGGAGGGTAAACAATATGCAAACAACTACCACAAATAATAGCTATCCTAAACGTTACATGACAATAAAGGAGCTATTGCCGTTCGGTTTTAGCGAATGGGAGTTAAAAAAGTATACTAAAATACGCGGTTTTCCTGCACACAAAGCTGGTGCAACATCACCGTGGAAAATAGATACTTCTAAGTTGGATAATTGGCTAACAAGAAGATTTGGAGCTTAAAAGAGGTGATATGATGGAAATAGAAGAACAAGTATACAGGTACATAATTGCCAATTACGTCGGTAAAGAAAACATGGTTAAAAACCGTCAATTAAGAGGCATTTTTAAACAGGTAAAGAGTGATAAAGCTATGCGTAAGATTATTCAAAATATTAGATGCAATCCTAAATTTACCATTTTTATCGGAAGTGTATCGGGACGAACTGGCGGCTATTTTGCTTGTACATCAAGAGAAGAAATAAACGATACAATTAACAATCATATGAGACGTGCTTACAGGATGTATCTTGAGTGTGAAATATTTAGAAATAAAGACATTATAGAATTTGCTAAGCAGTAAAAAAGACGACTCGCCAAAGTCGCCAAATAAAAATAACCAAACAAATTATAACTTAATAAAAAAGGAGTGTCAAATGGATAAATTAAGCGCTCGAGGGGTGTTTACAATAACAGTAATGATTATATTATCGGGTTTTGCCATAGTTGGAATAATCGAAAATATATTTTGAAATAAGCTAAAAATAGCTTTTTTTCCAACCAACAGAACAACCAACGGAGCAACCATATAAATAACCAACAATAATGTTTATAAAGTCATTGGTACATATAGTGTTTAGGGGATTTAAAACAGTAACCTAACCAACTAAATAACCAACAGAGCAACCAAGTGACTAACCATATATCAAATAAGATATAACAATTAACAAGATTTTAGATAAAAGATAGAAGATAAAAGCACTAACGTGCATCTTTTATAAATCAATTTAAAAAATGAAAGGAATTAATAAAAATGAAATACAAATTAACAGATATTAAAATAGAAGTTTTTGGAAGAACTCTATTTAGAATTGAAGCGTTAGAAAGTTTTGGAAATGTAAAAAAAGGAGAATTAGGTGGTTATGTAGAAAACCAAGACAACCTTAGCCAAGACGGTAATGCTTGGGTCTACGGTAATGCTAAGGTCTACGGTAATGCTAAGGTCTACGGTAATGCTAAGGTCTACGGTAATGCTTGGGTCTGCGGTAATGCTGAGGTCTGCGGTAATGCTGAGGTCTACGGTGATGCTGAGGTCTACGGTAATGCTGATTACTTACTTGTAGGTCCTATAGGTTCTCGAAAAGATTTTACAACCTTTTTTAAAACTAAAGAAAATGACATTTACGTTAAATGCGGATGTTTTAGAGGAAATATAGAAGAATTTACTGATAAAGTGGGACAAACCCACAAAAACAATAATTTTGCTAAAGAATACAAACTAGCAATCGAACTAGCAAAATCACATATAGGCGGTGAGTAAAGATGGAATTAGAACAACTAAGCGATAATATACGTCTACAAAATGCGGATACATACTCGCTAAGAAAGGCGTTTAGTAGAAGTGATTTAGTTAAAGCTAAAGAATTAGAAAAAGCAATAGCGACTTTGGAAAATTTTAAATCTATGTATGCAGAGTTGGAACAATACATGGAAGCATATGAAGATATAACAGCTTGTATGCAAGAAGTAGCCCAAGAAGCCTTTAATGAGGGATATGGAAATAATGATTCAAGTAATTTTATGGGACTGTTGAATGTTTTAAAAGATGGAATAGATGATTACCAAAGTATCGTAGAAGAATTGAAGGGGTAGAAATGGAAACAGTAGAGAAAAAAATGTGTGTATATGAAAAATTAGCACATATACAAAATGAGTTAAAAGCTCCTAAAGGGCAGTTTAATAAATTTGGTGGTTACAAATACCGCAGTTGTGAAGATATTCTAGAAGCAGTTAAGCCAATTTGTTTAAAATATCGTACAACATTAGTTGTACATGATGAAATTGAGCGCGTAGCCGATAGAAATTACCTAAAAGCAATATGCATAATCTTTGATTGGGATAGCGATAGTAAAATAGAAACTTGCGCTTATGCTAGAGAACCTATTTCTAAAAAGGGTATGGATGATAGTCAAATAACAGGCGCTGCATCATCGTATGCTCGTAAATATGCTTTAAACGGTCTGTTTAATATCGACGATACTAAAGATGCTGATACAAATGAATTGCATAAACAAACAAATACTAAGAATGAAAAACCACAAAAAAAAGAATTGGATGAAGGTGCCATAATGAAAGAATATTCTAACTTGGTGTCTGAAATGGACAGTTTAGGGATTGATTTTAGAGGAAAGTTAAATGATCTGATTTTAAAACATGCCGATTTAGCAACACAAGATATTATAAAAGCACCATTGGAAGATATTTACAAACTAAATGTTGTATATGCATGTATAATTAAAAAATTCAAATCAAATAAGGAGAGAGAAGATGAAAATAACTAATGTAAACAATTTACCCGCACCTTTTGTAAGTGCGGTAGAGCATGAGTACCAATACAAGGATAAGCAGTATTCAGTGACTCAACTTTTAAAGGGGTCGTGTGAAGCGGTCTTGGAAAGACGCTACCATAATGAGATTGAACGGGATGTGTCGGATATGATTTGGCTGATTTTTGGGACTGCAGTTCATTCTATTTTAGAAAATGCCGATGAGGAAGCAGAACAGTTAAAAGAAAACAAAATTGTTATAGATGTAGATGGAGGATATAAACTAAGTGGTATTTTTGATTTATATGATGCCAAAGAAAAGAAAGTAACAGATTATAAAACCGCTACTGTTTGGAAAGTTATTTATAACGATTGGGAGGATTATCGCAAGCAGTTATTAATGTATGCTTATATGTTAAAAAAGATTGGTTTCGAGTGTAACAAAGGTGAAATAATTGCAACTTTAAAAGACCATTCTAAATCCAAAGCTAAATATGATACAAGTTATCCTCAATTTCCTGTACATAAAGTTTCGTTTGAATTTAGCGATAATGATTTTAAAGAAATTGAAAGATTTATTAAAAATAAATTCAATGAAATTAAATTACAGGAAGCGTTAAGTGACGATAAGTTAATCCCGTGTACAGATGTTGAACGATGGCATAAGGATGATAAATATGCAGTAATGAAAGAGGGGAGAAAAAGCGCATTAAAGGTATGTTTAAGTCAAATTGAAGCTAACGAATATATCGCTAGTAAAAATCTTGATAGCAAGCATTATATCGAATTTAGAGAAGGACAGGACACAAAGTGTGATGATTACTGTAATGTTAAACAGTGGTGTCCTTTCTATAAAGCTAAATTAAATAAAAAAGGAAGTAACTAATATGATAAACAATGTTGTTTTAGTAGGTCGCTTAACACGTGATCCCGAGTTAAGAAGAACACCTCAAGGTGATGCTGTTACATCATTTACTTTAGCAGTAAATCGTAACTTTACATCTAGAGACGGTCAGCAACAAACTGATTTTATCAATTGTGTTGTTTGGCGTAAACCAGCTGAGAATGTAGAAAGATATTGTTCTAAAGGTAGTTTAGTTGGTGTTGAAGGAAGAATCCAAACGCGGAGCTATGATAATGCTCAAGGACAAAGAGTATATGTTGTAGAAGTTGTATGTGATAGTGTTCAATTTTTAGAAACAAAACCAAAAGAAGAGCTGCGGAGTAAATATGATGTTAAAGATCCAAGATTTGATGATTTAAAACAAAACCAAAATGAATTTAATGATTTTAACACTTACGACATCATGGAGGAGGATATTCAGTTTTGATTAAGGTTTTAAGTAAATATCTGCATCGGGTAATCAACCCTGATACGGGAGATTTAGAAATAACTTTTGCAGTAAGTGACTACAACTCTAAAGCTAATACAGAAGAATTGGAAAAAGAGTTGTATTCGCTCGAAATAAAAAAGCCTAGGTCTAAGAGGTCTTTAAATCAAAATGCGTATTTGTGGTCGCTTATACATGAACTAGCCTTAAAAATGGATGAAGATGACATGGACGTTTACATAAAATTATTAAATGAAACTAAAGCAAAATATGAGATCTTAAAAGTGTTGGCTATAGCTGAGAACGATCTTAAAAAATGTTTTCGAGTTGTGAAGTTGATTAAATATGATGCCAACAAAGATTATGCATATTTTCAATGCTACTATGGTTCATCGACATTCACAACTGAAGAAATGAACAAATTACTTGATACAACTATAAGGTGGTGTAACGAGTTAAATATCCCGATTTTGGAGAGTGACATATATGGCTGAATTTGTTATATGTGGTCGATTAGATGGGCTAAACGAATATACAAAAGCTAACCGTTCAAATCGCTATAAAGGTAGCAAAATGAAAGCTAAAAACGAAGCTGCAGTAGCCCAAGCAATTAATTTGTATAAGTTAAAGAAAATAAAAAATTATCCTATCCGATTAAAAATAACGTGGTATGAAAAAGATAAGCGTCGTGATGTAGATAATATAACATTTGCGACAAAGTTTATTCAAGATGCATTAGTTAAGCAAAATATATTAATCGATGATAGCCAAAAGTACATAAATAAATTGGAGCACGATGTAAGAGTTGATAAAGAGTATCCAAGGATTGAGGTAGAAATTATTGAAAACAGTAATACAAGATAATAAAGAGTGTTATCTATGCGGTACAAATTTAAATTTAGAAGAACATCACTGTTTGAACGGGGGTGATAGAAAAAAATGTGAACAGGATGGGCTAAAGGTGTGGCTATGCGTTAATTGCCATCGTGTAGCGCCTCATTCAGCACACAGGAGTATAAAAACTAGGATTAGACTAAAACAGGTCGCACAAGCCAAATATTTAGAGTCTCACACTCTTAACGAGTGGTTTAGGAGATATCATAAAAATTATTTATAGAAAGAGGAAATCAAAATGATCAGAAAAGCTATTGAAAAGATTGAAGAATTAGTAAACGCAAAAGAAGAAAATAAATTAGAACAAATTGAAATTAAAAAGATGCTTTATACAAAGTTCGGCTCTCGCTTGAATAGAGTGACTACACCCGATATTGATTATATTAAAACTCACTCATTAAACGGATTAGTAGAAATGATTAAATCTTATATCAACGTAGAAGCCGATAAATTAAATATCCAATTACCACTTATCATCGAAGCAACAGGAAATGAAATCACTGTAAGGACAAGTGTAGATGATACTTATACTCGGCAAAAATTAATTAGATGTAACCCGATTGTGCCAGATTTAATTTTGAATCAATTTGTAAGTCCCGAAAGCATGATCATCAACATTAACACTTGCTATGTACCTACCGAAAATTCAAATGCATTAATTAATACAATTAGTAATTTATACAATTCTAAGACAGTCCATCAGCAAGATAATGGAATTGGTAAAAAAATCATTGTAGAAAGCGATGCTTTCACAGGCGGAGCGGGACAGGTTACTATCAATCCAATTGTTAAATTAATTCCTGTAGCAACATATCCCGAATTAATCCAAGTGGAACGTAAGTTTAATTTGCGTGTAGACGATAGTGGAAGATGCGCTTTGTTCGTTGCAGATAAAGGATATTTTGAAAAAGAAGTACAAAGATTAATCAAGCAGTTTTTAGAGGCTGAACTACCAGAAGAAATTAGAAGACAAGTTGTATTAGCATTATAAGGAGCAGAAAAATGGAAAGTAAGTACACAAGAAGTATATTAGATATAAATAACGGTTCCATAGTTAGAGATTTAGATTGTGAATTAGCCAAGGTGATGGTTAATCTAGCTGATGTAGCAACCGACGATAAAGCACGTGAAATAACGTTAAAACTTAAATTTACACCAAAAAACGATAAGAAAGAAATGGATATCAAACCAACTATAACATCTAAGTTAAGTCCTAAAAAAACCGAGGATATTCACGTTTATAATCAAATCAAACGTGATGAAAATGGAGAGGTATTAGGGTTTGTGTTACAAGAACCATCAAGTGTATTAACTGGGCAAATAAATTTAAACGGTGAGATAGAACCACCGAAAGAGCCAATTATGATTGATCTAAAGAAAGAGTAGTTGTTACTCTTTCTTTCCTAAAGGAGGTAAACAATGGATAAAAGCAATGGCTGGGTTAATATAGACAGAAACATAATGCAAAGAAAGTGGTATAGCCATGCACCAAGTTTAGCTCTATACATACATTGCCAATTAGTTGCTAATTGGGAAGATAGAGAATGGAAAGGTATTACAGTTAAACGTGGTAGTTTCGTCACAACGGTAGCAAAATTGATGAAAGCATTAACATTAACAAGGCAACCAATTAGAACTGCAATAGCTAACCTAGAAAAAAGTGGAGATATAACCATCGAAACAACCAACAAATACACAGTAATAACTGTTGTTGGGTATGGGTTTAAAAATGTTTATAAAGATATCAAACCAACTACCCAACCAATAAAAACCATACCATTTAACCAAGAAACAGTAGAAGATATAGCCAACAGTAATGTGCATTACATAACAGAAAGATTGTTTAATAACAGTTTAATAAGCGATAAAGAAATTACAATATTCGATGATGTTATTACAGACTGTTTAGAAATGTACGATGCAGTTGATGTAGCTATAAAAAGTGAATATGTATTAAAACAGATGGAAAATAAAACAATAAATAATCGGTTTTCTTATTTTAAGATGGCACTTTATAACAATTTAAAAACAGATTATCAAGGGCAGACCGAAAATTTATATAAATTAGATGTAAATCTGAGTGATGAAGATGTAAAATTTTTAAAGCAATTTGAATAAAGGAGCATATACATGAAAATTATTAATTTAAAAACCAAACCAAGATACTTTGATTTACAACTTCAAGGTATGAAAAATTTTGAAATTAGAGAAAACGATCGTGATTTTCAAGTGGGGGACATTTTATGCCTAGAAGAATATAAAAAAGATTATACAGGGCGATTTATCCATGTAGAGATAACTTGCGTAATTGAAGATTACTGCAAACATGGGTATGTAACATTAGGAACTAAGAAACGTTTAGATTTAGGGGCGCATTTGGTTTGATTAAACTGTTAGAACTTTTTGGAGGAATAGGAGCCCCTAGAAAAGCGTTAGAAAATCTAGGTATAGATATAAAAAGTATAGATTATGTAGAAATATTGCCATGTGCGGTACAAGCGTACGATAGTATTTTTAACAATAATCACAAGCCACAAGATATAAAAACTTGGAATTTAGATGTCGATATTCTAGTGCATGGTTCACCTTGTCAAGATTTTTCTAAAAACGGTCTTAACAACATAAAAACGGGGCGGTCTATACTTTTTGAAAGAACATTAGAGATAATTGAAAAAGAGCTTAACAGGCTTCCTAAAGTTTTGTTATGGGAAAATGTTCCTAATCTTGCGTCAAAACGCCATAAACACCATTTAGAACATTATTTAAATGAAACATCTAGCTTGGATACACAAACCATCTAGCAATCCTTAAAGCCAGTGATTATAACATTCCACAAGCAAGAGATAGATTATATGTTGTTAGTTTATTAGAGGACAATGAATTTAAGTTTCCTGAGCCAAAACCATTAAGTAAAGATATACGATATTATTTAGATTATGATGTAGAATTTGATGATTACAGACTTACAGACAATGAATTAAGTATATTCTTTAAAAAAGATGATCACCTTTGCGTTAGGGAAGCTACAAAGTTAGGATATAAAGTCGTAAACGAATTTGATACTATCAATGTTGAGTTTCCTAACTCTAAAACACGTAGAGGTAGAGTTGGAAACAAAGTAGCTAAGACATTAACAACTCAACCAAGACAAGCAATTTATTATAATAATCAATTAAGATTATTAACTGCAAAGGAGCATTTTAGGTTAATGGGGTTTGAGGACAATGACTATTTTAGAATAAAAAATAATGGTATAACAGATAAACAAATATCATATTTAGCTGGCAATAGTATTTGCGTACCGGTGCTAGAAGAAATATTTAAAGTTCTAATAAGATGTGGCATATTTGATGAAATAGTATTGTAGACAATTTGAAAGAAATGTGAGGATAAAAAATGTTAGTAATTGAAAAATATAAAGATGAATTAATAAACCTAATACAAAAAGAGACAGATTACCCAGTACTCTTTTGCAAAATAAATGAAAAAATATTTAACTCAAAATGTGAGAACATTAATGAAGTGTTACTAAGTTTATTAGACGAATATGTGGATAAGATACCGCTTACGCTGTATGAACACGAAACCCTAAAATTGGTGTATTCTAAGGGGTATCGCTATTTAGCAAAAGAAGATAAAAACGATTTCGTTTTCTTCTATAAATTGAATCCCAAATTTGAACAGGGTATCTATTGGCCGACGGCAGAAAAGCCAGATTGTTCCTGCTATGGTACCTTTAAATTTATCAAAAAAGGTGAGTTGTGGGAAATTGATGAAATTTTGGCATGCTGCGTAGTTGCAAAAGATAAATGATGCAAATAACCCAAGAAGATTTAAAAAAATATAAAAAAGCCCAGAGCATTAAAACTTGTGTTTATAGGCAAGCCAATTGCCGACAGACTAAATACGGTTACTTTCGCTGGAAAGCTTCTGGGCTAAGTTTAGAAAAGTATCTGCATATTGCAGATAATGAAGATAGATATCTTGGAGGTAAACACGTTAAGAAAAGTTAAGATTTATATGTATAGAACAGAGATATGGGGTGGTGAAGATGAACGCTGAAGAAATGTTTGAGGAATTAGGATTTGAATTAATTAAAAATCAACCATGCTTATCTTATAAAAAAGATGATGGTGGGTATATCACAATGCTTACTTTTGTCGAGGTGGGAAAACGAATTATTATAGAAGAATATGAAGAATATAATGACAATCATCCACAAGGCAATACGATAATATATATGGATACATTAAAAGCAATCAATAAGCAATGCGAAGAATTGGGGTGGATAAAATGAATTTGACTAAAGAAGACTGTGAACAATCATTAGAGCATCTAATCAAAGGTGCTTATTCAAGGTGGCATATGAAACACGGGATTACTGCTAAACCATATTATTTACGTGAAAAGCCGGTGTATAAAGGGGATTATAGGGCTCTATGTAAAATAGAACGATTAATAGATGAATATTTTGAATTAATTAGAAAACATAACGAGTTAGAAAAACAACACATGAAATTATTGCTACAATGGGGTAAAGATGATAATAAGCCTTTAAAATTCGAAGATTTAAAAGAGGATATGTGGGTGTGGGATAACATAGTAAAAGAATATTTCGAAATATTTAAATTAGATGAATCCGAAAGTGGTAAGACTTTATTTGTTTTCAGCCACCCAGTTATATTTAAAAAATTCGAAGAAAATCGTTTCTACAAGCATGAGGTGATATCGTATGAATAAATATCAGAAGGGAATACAGGAGGAAAAGCAGTGAAATGTAATACATGTAAGCACATAGATTATAAAAAATCCAAAAGCAAAGTAAACGGCTATTACTGCTGTCATCCAGATAATATTTTAGGGCCCAGGTTAGTAAAAGAATGTGTCGAGTATCAGCTTGGTTGCAGATTTC
This sequence comes from Clostridiales bacterium VE202-01, assembly GCA_000508865.1. GTDB lineage: Bacteria > Bacillota_I > Bacilli_A > Erysipelotrichales > Coprobacillaceae > Thomasclavelia. The sequence goes on along the minus strand of BAHP02000062.1, from coordinate 27,743 downwards.
CCCGCTGGTGTCCGTTGAAGGTGAATGTAAATAAGCACGATAAAGAAATAGAAGTAATTGGAAAACATATATGAAAACAAGGAGCTATTAAAAAATGGAAAGGTTAGAAATTAATCCAGCGGACATATTAATTAGTCCACCTGGAATGGAAAGTGTTTTAATAATTGATTTATCCAAAGATGATGTAGTTAAAAATAATGAGCTACTTATAGAACAACCGTATTTTTCTTTAAAGGAATTATTAGACGGTTTAAATAAAGACGGGCACTACTTAATTATCGTTGAAAGTCCGTTATGCGGTAAAATTTATCGTTATAACAACTACTGTAAACACGAAATATATTTAGTTGGTAAAATGTGCGGTTATGCATGAAAGGAGTGAAAATTAATGTACATAAGTGAGTTCTGGTGCGGAGTAGGTGCAACCCTACTCTGCGAATTAGCAATGTTGATTTGCTATGCGGTTTATTTTGATAAAAAAAGAAGCAAAAAGAAATAGGAGGAAGATGATGGATTACAATGAAAAAGTTCAGTATTTGAAATCCTATCGAGATAAATACGATAGGATCATATTCATAGATAATCAGATGCTGGGAATCAAGGCGATTAAGTATGGTCCGTCATCAGGCGGTCATAAGTCTATTGAGCAGTATCTAGCGGAAAAGACCGGTTTGATGAACGAAATGGGAGAAATCGAAGACAGTATCAATGCGATTCCAGATTTAAAAGCAAGATCAGTGATTGGTTATAAATATTTGCAATTTAAGACATACCAAGAAATTGCTAAATTAATGAGCTATAGTTATTCTCAGATTCGCAATTACCATAGTCTGGGAATAAGGCAAATTAATTTATAGAAAGATTGGCAGTAAATGGCACACATTGCTATTCTATATGTGTTATTATGTTAATGTGGTCTTTTGGTTAAGGAACACACAATCCCAAGATAATTTTTCATTTCTCGTCCCTTTCTTGATTATAAAAATTAGTAAAAAAGCTCAATTCTCAGAGCTTTTTTATTTTCGCCATTGCTCGACTCGCCAAGGCGTTAAAAAGGAAGAGTTTTTAGATAAAGCGGCACCAGCTAGTCAATAACGCCTCCCCTTTGTATAAATATAATTTGTTTCTATGGTGTCGCTTTATGTGGATGGCAGGATAGAGCAGTAGCAGCTTGTCGGGATCTTCCCCCGGAGGCGGTGGTGCAATTCCACCTCCTGCAACCAAATAAATATAAACAGCGGACATTGGTTCGCTTTTTTGATTTTAGAAAGTGAGGTGTCACTATGACAGAGAAGCAGGAAAGATTTGTAGAAGAATATTTAATTGATCTAAACGGAACTCAGGCCGCTATACGGGCGGGATTCAGTCCAAAAACCGCAGCTGAGCAAGCTTGCAGGATGTTAAAGGGTGGTCATGTTAAAGATGCCATTGATAGAGCTATGGCAGAACGTTCTAAGAGGACTGGTATTACTCAGGATAGAGTCCTTCGAGAAATTGCAAGAATTGCATTTGTTAATCCTGCTGATGTAATCAGTCTTAATGAAGCAACAGTCATTGATGAAGCCTCACTTGATGATCTGGCAGCGATAGCCAGTGTAAAGGTTAAAACAATTCCTACCGAAGATGGTGAGATAGTTGAAAGAGAAGTTAAATTTTATGACAAGACAAAGAGTCTTGATATGCTTAACAGACATCTGGGAATGTACAATGATAAACTTGAAGTTAAAAATGAAGGTGAGGAAAAGAAACTTGATGCAATCAATGAACTTTTAAAGCAGATGAAACCTTTAAAGGATGATGATATTTAATGTCACTTGTTCTAAGTCCAAAATTCGCTGATTTTTTAACCGTAAGAGCTCCTAGGGAGTATTTAGAAGGAACAACCGCTGCAGGTAAAACAACAGTTGGTGTTATTAAATTTATGTTGCGGGTAGCAGACAGTGATATCAAGTTTCATATCATTGCAGGAGCTGATAAAGGAACTGTTGAAAAAAATGTTATCAATGCTGAGCATGGTTTAATTGATGAAATGGATGGCTTGGCGGAATACTGGCCAGGAGGTCATGGGAAAATTGGATTGCCACATATTGAGTATAGGACACCAAGAGGAACTAAGATTATTTATATATGCGGATACGACAATAAAAGGCGATGGCAAAAGGTGTTAGGAGGTCAGGTTGGATGCGTGTATGTCGATGAGGTCAATATTGCTGACATGGAGTTTATGCGTGAGATAACTCACCGTTGTGAATACATGATGACTACTTCAAACCCTGATGATCCATCGCTTGATGTATATAAAGAATTTATCAATCGCAGCAGACCATTGAAAAGATATATCAAGGACTATCCCAAAGAGTTACTGGAAGAATTAAATGAGCCTCCAGTAAAAGGCTGGATTCACTGGTATTTTACTTTTTACGATAACGCTGCTCTTACTCAGGAACAGATTCAAATCAAGATTGATTCAGTACCTCCAGGAACTAAAATGTTTAAGAATAAGATCCAGGGACTGCGCGGTAAGGCTACTGGACTTGTGTTTGCTCAGTTTGGTAAGGACAATATCCTTACTGAGGAACAGGCTAGACAGTACAGATTTAAACGTTATACATGCGGTATTGATACTGCATATTCACAAAACAGTCCAGATACCATTACTTACATATTTATCGGTATTACTGAATGTGGTAAGTGTATTGTTCTGGATGAAGAAGTTTACAACAATAAGATGATTGAAAAACCCATAGCTCCAAGTGATAATATTATGAACCTGATAGCGTTTCTTGAAAGAAATAAGCGTAAATGGGGTTTTGCTAGAAACAGTTTTCTTGATAATGCCGATCAGGCTACGATGATGGAGTGGAAAAAATTCAAACGGTTAAAAGGATCTATTTTTAATCTTGCTAATGCATGGAAAAAAACTTTGATAATAACACGTATCGAATTAATGCAGGACTGGATAAAGAATTTAAATTATTTGGTAGTTGATCATTGCAAAGAACATATAAAAGAACTGGGAGTTTATTCATGGAAAGATGATGAATACGCACCTGAAGATAAAAATGATCATACGATTAATGGTAGCCAATATGGTTGGTTACCATACAAGCATGAAATAAATACAGTGAATCCATTGATTGATAAGGAGTGATTTAAGTGAGTAGAATAGGAGGTGCAATCAAGAATATGATTAAAGGATGGCTTGATTTAAACGAGGCACAAAATACACAGTTTAATATTACTGAGCTGTATAACTTTGATACAAACACAATTAGGAATAGGATATGGTATCGTGGTGATCCGTATGAGTTGAGTCAATTCTATAAACAGATAGAAGATAATAATTCGACTTTTTGGAGTGCTGTTCCAGAAATAAAAATTAGAAAAATTCATTCTGGATTGCCTGCGTTAATGATAAATACATTATCAGGTATTGTTATTCGTGATTTAAATGGGATTACACCAGACAGCAGTTCAATTGACTGGGATAATATATCAAACGATAATAATTTTTATGATGTTATTGAACAGGCGGTTATTGATACTTTATCTCAGGGTGATGGTGCTTTTAAAATCAGTTTCGATACATCAATAAGCGAATATCCAATTATTGAGTTTTATTCAGCTGATCAGTGTGAGTTTGTTTACAAAAGAGGCCGTTACATTGAGACTGTTTTTAAGAACGTTTATGAGGCTAATCAGAAAAAATATATTCACTATGAAACATATGGTTATGGCTATATTAAAAATAAGCTGGTAGAGGCCCGTTCTGGTAAAGAGGTTGATTTGTACTCAATTGCTCAAATGGAAAATGTAGCTGATTTTGCTTTTTCGGGTTATAAGGAAAAAGATGGCGAGGTTATAAGCCGAGGAACTGTTAATTTGGCAGTTCCTTTTAAGATTTACAGATCAGCAAAGTGGGTACATCGTGGTAAATCTATTTTTGAAAATAAGTATGACAGTTTTGATGCTTTGGATGAAGTTATATCACAATGGGCCGATGCAGTAAGATCTGGTAGAGCTACTAAATATATTCCTGATGGACTCCTTCCAAGAGACCCAACAACCGGTAAGGTTTTGAAAGCAAATGACTTTGACAATAGATTCATTGCTACTGGTGATACTGGAAAAGAAGATGCAAAAGATAAAATTGAAGTAGTTCAACCTGACATACCAGTTGAAAGTTATATTCAGTCATATACGACTTTTCTTGATCAGTGTCTTCAGGGGCTTATAAGTCCGAGTACTTTGGGAATTGATACTAAAAAGTTAGATAACGCTGAGGCTCAACGTGAGAAAGAAAAAACAACGCTTTATACACGTGGCAAGATTGTGGAGGCATTAGAAAAGGTGATTCCTGATGTAGTTAATACCACATTGCAGGCTATGGATATTTTCAACAAAAAGGATCCTCGCAAATCTGAAGATATAGAAGTATCATTTGGTGAATATGCTAACCCAAGCTTTGAGGCGGTTGTAGAGACAGTATCAAAAGCAAGACCTGGACAACCCGTGATGTCGATTGAAGCAGCAGTTGAGGAAATGTATGGCGATTCAAAAGATAAAGAATGGAAAGACGAAGAAGTCAGACGTTTAAAAGAACAACAGGGAATTGCTGATGATATAGAAGAACCTGGAATGAATGTTCCTGATGTAGATGATCTGGAGGAAGATATAGATGATAGTGTTAATTAACGGTCATACATATAAAATGGGAAAAAATGAGTTTAAAGGTTTTGTACGTGAGCTTAAGAAGAAATTTAAAAGAAAAAATATAATCCTCGGTATTGAAAAAAAAGGTGTTTTTGAATGCCGTAAAGATGGATTTGAAAATCCTGTAGAACTGCTTGACGAGGTCCAGCGGTGGAATAGAAAAGGCTATAAGTGCTACTATGTTAGAAAATTAGTTTAGGAGGTTTGGTCATGAACGATTATGATATCAGCCGTATTTTTAATGAAATGCAGGAATATCTGATTACTTCAATGACCAGAAATTTAGCCCGACATGAAAAATGGGAACAAGAAGAAGGGTTTAACTGGGAAGCGTGGCAAGTGCTCCAACTTGAAGCTTTAGAGGACTTTAAGCGTTCAAATAAAAAGTATGTAAATAAGAATTACAATACTTTCAAACTAAAACTTGAGGAGCTTCTAAAAAGAACTGTTCAGTCAGCAAACACAAAACAGGAAGCTGAGATATTAAAAGCTATTAAAAATGGATTTAGTATAAGAAAGCCTACAAAAGCGATTAGTAGTACTTTTTTTAGTATCAACGATAGGAAGTTAAAGGCAATTATTAATGCAACTGAAAAAGATCTAAAAAAAGCGTCTTCTGCAATGCTTAGAATGGCTGATGACGAATATCGCAAAACTATTTACAGAGCTCAAGTTTTTGCAAATAGTGGAACAATAACGGTTGATCAAGCGATTGATATGGCCACAAAAGACTTTTTAGCGAAGGGTATTAATTGTATTGAGTACAAGAATGGCCGTAGAGTTGGTATTGATACTTATGCAGAAATGGCAATTCGTAACGCCAATAAGAAAGCATACCTTGTCGGTGAGGGTACTAAAAGAGATGAGTGGGGTATTCATACTGTTCTTGTCAGTCGATATGGTGCATGTAGTCCTACTTGCTTGCCGTGGCAGGGTAAAGTCTATATAGATGATGTCTATTCAGGTGGTACTGCTGAAGAAGCTGAGAAAACCGGATACCCGTTATTAAGCACAGCGATTGCTGGTGGATTATTCCACCCTAACTGCAAGCATATTATCACAACTTATTTTGAAGGGATAACCACAATCCCTAAAGCTGCTGATGTAAAGAAAACTCGTGAAAACAGTGATTTGGTTGCTACACAGCGCTATAATGAACGCCAGATAAGAAAATATAAGCGTTTAGAGAATAATTCACTTGATAGGGATAATCAATCCAAATATAAGAGAAAGCGTCTTGAATGGCAGGCTAGACAACGTCAGCTTATCGAGAAACACCCTGAAATGCATAGAAACTATGCAAGAGAAAAAGTTAGAATTAATAGTATTGCTAAACAAAAAGAAATATTGTTTGAAGATAACGGTGATTTAGATATTCTCAATTCATTTAAAAGATCTGATGATTTACCAAAGGGATTAATTCTATCTAAAGAAGTTCAGGAAAAAATAGATAAAAATTTTGATGAATTAGTGTCACGAAGCAAACAGACAGGTTCGGAATGTCTGGCTTTTGCTGATATCAATACTGGCAAAATATTAGGTGGATTCAGTTCTTCAAAAAGCAAAAAATATTCCGAACCCACAAAAGAACAATTAAAAGTTATCGATTCGGCAAAAGATAATACATTATTTTCATTACACACCCATCCTAGTAATAATCCTTTTTCATTCAGCGATATAGTTACTCATAACATTGTGGATCCAATAGGAATTTCCATTGTTCAAACCGAAGATAATTTTCAATACTTTTTTTCTACACCAAAAGGTAGTAGAATTAGATTTGAAAACAATGATGAAATAGTAGACTTTAAGAGGGCTGCTGAAAACCAAGTTATAAATCTGGCTAAAGATACTGGCATGGCTTATTCGGAGGCAAAACATCAGATTTTAAAAACATTATCAAAAAGTATGGGGTGGCAGTATGGAAGAAAAAAAAGATAAGTATAAATTGCTAAAAAATAAAGATGGTCATATTATTTTTCATGGAGATGAGGAACATAGAGAACATGAAATTGATATTGCCAGCAATGATGATAGTATCCCTGATTTGTTGGAATTTGTTAAAGGATTGAAAAGAGAAGAAAAATGAAATCTATTAAGGAGGTGGTAGTTTGAAAGTAAAATGCACTGTTCATGAGTATTTCGACAGAGTTGAGCAAGAGTACATCAAAAAAGATGAAACCCTTGATGTTGAAGATAAAAGAGGCAAACATCTGATTGGTTTAGGTTTGGTAAAAGAAATAAAAGTTAATAAAGTTGATAAAGCGGCTGCTGAAAAGTAAGTCGTTTTTATTATGTCCTCAACATGACATAAAACTGTATGTATGGTGCGCCACACCTAAAACGGGATATTTCGTGTGCCACACGTAAAATAGGAGGAAAACAACGTGACAAAATTATTTAAGTATCCATTAAACATTCAATTATTCGCTGAAGGAGGGGATGGAGGAGCGGGGGAAGGTACGCCTCCAGCATCACCAAGTACCTCAACAACAGTAGAAATTGATTATGAAAAAATAGCTGATGTAATCTCTAAAAGGACATCAGCCACAGAAGAAAGTGCTTTAAAGGGTTATTTAAAAACTCAAGGATTGACTGGTGAGGAATTAAATCAGGCGGCAGAGTTATTTAAACAGCAGAAAACTGAAAAGGAAAATCAGGCAGCGTTACAAGCACAAACTGCTATACAGGAAAATGCAGCGCTTAAAGCACAAATTCTAAACATGAATATTAGCTCAAAAATGAATGAGCTAGCTTTAGCTCAAGGTATTGATGCTTCAAAAGTTCCGTTTTTAGCTAAATTAGTAGATAAATCTAAACTTGCTAAAGAAGATGGCAGCCTTGCTGAAGAAGATGTTTTTAAAACTGAAATTGAAAATATCGTTAAGGCGTTTCCTGAAATAAAATCAGGTGGATCTAATGGTGGCCAAAATGGATTTCAACAGATTGGGGGACCAGGCAATAACGGAAATACACATGGAGTAGAAGAAGCTCTAAACAGTATTTTTGGAATTAAAAAATAGAAAAAAATGAAGGAGGGCCAATAAATGGCAGCATTAAATTATGTAACACAGTTTGCTACTAAGATTTTGGAAATGTATGATCACGACTTGACATCGTCAGCGTTATTCAACTCAAATCCAGACATCCAGATCCGTGGAGCAAAAACAATCAAGTTACCAAAAGTAACAGTAAGCGGATATAAAGATCATAATCGAGCTACTTTAGGTTTTAATACAGGAACTTATGGTAACGATTGGGAGGAAAAATCATTAGATCATGATAGAGATATTGAATTTTTTATTGATCCAATGGATGTAGATGAAACTAATCAAATTATATCTATCGCAAATATTCAGGCACGTTTTGAACGTAGACAGGCTATGCCAGAATTAGACTGTTATACATATTCAAAGTTATACAGTGAAGCTAAACGTGTAGGGGCACAAATTAAAACAGTTGCTTTAACTGAAGCTAATGTATTAGCTGATTTTGATGCTAATCTAGAAGCTATGGAAGAAGCGGGAGTTCCGTTGGAAAGAGTGATTTTATATTGTACACCTGCATACCGTAGAATCTTAAAAAATGCTGAAGGCATTCAAAGAACTTTAAATGTTGGTAGCGGTTCTAATGGACTTGATCGTAGAATCCATTCACTGGATGATATTAAAGAAATCAAAACAGTACCATCAAGTAGATTAAAAACTGCATTTGATTTTACTGAAGGATATCAAGTTGATGCATCAGGTAAACAAATTAATTATATCTTAATCGATCCAGAGGCACAGGTATCACGAGTTAAATATTCTTATATTAATGTATTTACACCTGGTCATGATTCACGTACAGCAGATAACTATTTATATCAAAACAGACGTTTCAATGGAACGTTTGCTTTAGACGGTATGTTAGCAGAAGGATGTATCATTCACGCTGAAGCAGAAAGTGCATAGGAGGTATTTAGATGAAAGCAAAAAAAGACAATAAGGTTTATCGTATTGTAGAAGCTCAAAAAAAAGTTATCTAGCTGATGGCTATGATATCTACGATGACGAGGGGAGTCTTTTAGAATATTCACCTTTGAAAAAGATTGAGTACAGTAAATATGTTGTGCTTAAAAAAGAAAATGAAGAATTAAAAGCAAAGATTGTAGAACTAGAAAAATCTGGAAACCACAAAGGAAAATCGCTGTCAAAGATGAACAAAGGCGAGTTGATCGCTAAAGCAAAAGAGATGGGGCTTGAAGCAACAGAAGATATGACTATTGATACGATCGTTGCATTAATCAAGGAAAACGAGAGTAGGTGATACTTATGTATACCCCACATCTTGGTGTTGAGGAATTTTACAGACTAAGTCCCAGTAGCAAAATTCCTAATTCAGAAATAACAAAATGCTTGAGACAGGCTAGTCGGCATATCGATACATTAACGTTTAACAGGATTACTAATATTGATGCGTTAACTGATTTTAGGAAAGAAACTGTAAAAGAAGTAATTGCAGGATTGGCAGAGTTCGAGTATGAAAACAGTGAAGTGCTGCAGAGTGTATTATCTTCATATGCAATAAATGGTGTGAGTATGAATTTTGGTGAAAGCTGGAATGTAAAGATTGTAAATGGGATAGCGATCCCATTGGATCTTTATAATATTCTGGCTCAAACGGGTCTATGTGTTAGGACGTTTTATTATTGAAATGGCCGAGCTTAGTACCTGATAAGATTTGTATTACACCGATTCATATAAAGATAGAAGATGTGGGACTGTCTGAAGAGGGTGAACCAGTTATTGTTTTAGAGGATGATTTTAAATGTAACTTTCAGGATAATGCCTATAAGGTTCTTACTGCTGAACAGAAACTTATCACGCTGAGCGGTAAAGCCTATTTTAATGGTGATATTGCGCCTTATCTAGCGGTGATTAGCGGTGGTGAAGCTGAAGTGTTTGGGGTGAAAAGAAAACTATACAAAGGGACCAAGGCCCGCAATCCTGATGGAACGGTAAACTATACATTGCTGGAGTTTGAGTAATGGCTTTTAAATTTTATAAAGCTAAGATAAAAGAATTCGATAAAGATATCCAAATTGCACTAGAACAAACAGGTGAAGCACTGCATACCGAAGTTGTTAATGCTGAAGTAATGCCTTTTGACACGGGAATTATGCAAAACGAAAACACTTTTGTGGACTATTCTAACAGCAAACAAGGCTCTGTAAGTTTGATTACCACTTCTCCACAAGCAAGACGCCTTTATTATCATCCAGAATATGACTTCCAGACAATCAATAATAGCTTTGCTGGCGGCAAATGGCTTGAACCGTGGATGAAGGGCGGTCAGTATGAAAATTTTGTTCCTGATGCATTTTCTAAGCTGTTGAAAAGGAGATTAAAATGATATTATCTTTAAAACAGATAAAGGACTGGGTAAAAACCCTTGATACTGGTGCTGAACATTTCTATATCGGTAAACTCGATAACAAGAATGATAAATCTATTGGCGTCTATAATGCTAAAAAAGCACTTGCACCTTACGTTGCTTTAGGCGGTCTGGCTAATACCTCATATAGACAAAAAGCAGTAACTTTTTTAATTCACTGGGATAAGAATCAGGATAAAACCGAGGAGGCTTCTAATCGGTTATATGAACAAATGGAAGCTAAAACCAATATTATGATTGGTGATATTAAAATTAAATACATTGAACTGCTTGAATGCGGACCAGTAAACGTGGACACTGATGACAAGGGGGTCTATGAAATGGTAATCAATGCAGTTTTTTATTATGAAAGATAGGAGGATTTAAATATGGCAGGAAGAACAGGAGTATATCCATGCTATGAAAATCAGTTTGGAATTGGCAGTAAAACAGGCGAAACTACAACTTATAATTCCATCGCAGATATGGAATCTTTTTCAGTCAGCTTTGATAATGGTGTTGAAGAATGGACACCATTTGAAACAGAAGGTTGGGTACGTAGATTGATGACAGCAAAGGCATTGACTATTACTGTAACAGGAAAAAGAAATATCGGTGATACAGGAAATGATCAAGTTGCGGCTATGTATAACAAAAATGGAAGAGATGCAGAAGCACCGTTCCAATGGACTTTTCCAGATGGCTCTAAATTAGAAATTGCTGAAGCAATCATCAATGTAACGAATATTGGTGCTGGTGACTCTACAGGTGTAGGTCCATTAGAGTTTGAAGTCATGTCAAATGGAAAGCCAACATTTACAGAAGCAGCTTAGAGGGATATATTCCCTCTTTTATTTTTATAAAATTACAAGGAGGACCTATGAATGGCAAAACATATAGATTTAACGAACAAACTTAGCAATGAAAAACCATCTATCAAGATAGGTGGAACGGAATTTACTATCAATGATGAAAAGACAAATATTCTAATTATGAATCAAGTGATGAAAGATGAATCATTAAATAGCATTGAAAGAACAGATAAAATGATAGAAATTTTATTAGGAAAAAGGCAGTTTAAAAAGCTAGAAGATATGAAATTAAACTTTAAAGCATACGAGACGATTGCTTTTGCCCTAATGGCAGCGGTAAACGATGAAGAACTTGAGGATGTAGAAAAACGATTTCAAAAGCAACAATAGCAGTAATGATTATTATGATATTATTGATGACTGGTCTTTAATAGAAGCCAGTTTTTTTAAACAGTATGGTATTCGTTTAAGACAGATAGATGATATGCCATGGGATGAATTTTGTTCCTATTTATCAGGAATAATGCCAGATACACCGTTAGGAAATATTGTACGAATTCGCAGTGAGGAAGATAAAAATATTATCAAGAATTTTACCACTGAGCAGAAACGTATACGCAGTGAATGGCGTAATCGTAAAGCTAAGAATATGGACAAAAAAGAAGCAGAAGATGCAATCGAAATGTTCAAGAATATGTTTAAGGAACTAGCAGGAGGTGACGCGGAAGCCAAATAGTGTAGGTGCCATTGGTGTTGATATTGTCATCAATGGCAAAAATTATAAAGGTCAAATAAAAAAGTTAGGTGATTCAGGTTCCAATATGCTTGAATCATCTTTTAATTCGTCTTTTAAAAGAATTGGGAAAATGGCAGCTGCAGCTTTTTCAATTAAAGCTGTTACTGATTTTATGGGTTCTTGTCTGCAATTAGGTTCTGATTTAACAGAGGTACAAAATGTTGTTGATACTGCATTTCCAAGTATGTCTGCAAGCGCTGATGATTTTGCTAAAAGTGCAATGGAATCTTTTGGCCTTAGTGAGACTATGGCTAAGAAATTCATGGGCACTTTTGGTGCTATGTCTAACTCGTTTGGATTTACTGAAAAAGAAGCACTTGAAATGTCTAAGACTCTAACGGGTTTAGCGGGTGATGTTGCATCATTCTATAATTTAGATCCGACTGAGGCTTATACAAAAATCAAAAGTGTATTCACTGGTGAGACTGAGACATTAAAAGATTTAGGTGTTGTAATGACTCAGGCGGCACTTGATCAGTATGCTTTGGCAAACGGTTACGGTAAAACAACTGCTAAAATGTCTGAGCAGGAAAAAGTAGCATTGCGGTATGCGTTTGTTCAGGATCAGTTATCTATGGCTACAGGTGATTTTATTAAGACACAGGATTCATGGGCCAATCAAACTAGAATTCTTGGTTTACGCTTTGACAGTTTAAAAGCAAGTCTAGGTAAGGGATTTATTGCAGTATTCACGCCTATTGTAAAAGGAATAAACTGGGTTTTAGCAAATTTGCAGTCTTTAGCAGATTCTTTTGCTAATATGATGGAATTCTTAACAGGGGGTTCTAATGACAGCGGAGGTGGAAACAGTGCGGTGCAGGAAGTTGCCAGTGACTTAGGAACTGCTACTGACAACGCTGGAAATTTAAGTGACGGATTAAAAAATGCAGGAAAGAGCGGTGAAAAAGCTGCTAAAAAGATTCAAAGAGCTTTTACTAAAGTTGATACAATTAATAAGCTATCATTTGGAAATGATTCCAGTGATTCTGGTGACGGATCTAGCAATAGTGGAACTGGTGGAAGTGTTGCTGATGCGGTAGGATTTCCAGAAGCTTCTAAACAAGCGAATGTTTTTAATAACATGTTAGCCGGTATTGTTAATGAATTTAAAAGATTATCAGAAATCTTTTTAAAAGGATTTAAAATAGGCTTCGGTGATTCTTTCAAAGATTTTGAACGTATAAAAAATTATATATTTTCAATTGGTGATAGTTTAGAGTACATTTTTATTAACCCGCAGGTTGCTAATGCTGCAAAATTATGGGTAGATCAAACCGCTATGACATTAGGACAATTAACCGGTTCTATAGCTTCTATTGGAACTACAATTGCTACCTTATTTGTAGGGAGTGTGGCTACATATTTAAATAATAATGAGGATCGTATAAAAACAACAGTATTACAGTGGTTTAACATCGGAACTAGAACAAGCTATATAATAGGGAATTTTTCTACTGCTGTTGCAGATATAGCTAGTGTGTTTGCAGGACCAACAGCGATCAATATAGGAGCTAATTTAATAGAAGCAGTAGTAAACGGAGCCATGGGGACAATAACTTTAATAGGAAAATTAGGACAAGATATTATAGATACTTTGACTGCTCCTATAATTGCAAATAAAGATAAAATAAAAACCACCTTAGAAGAAATGCTAAAGCCAATCGAAACAATAACCAGAACTATAGCTGATGGTGTGAATGAAACTTTTGGCGTTATCGGGCAAACATATGATGAATATGTAAAACCGGCATTTGATAAAATAAAGCAGGGATTAACAAGTATTGTAAGCACCGTACTTGATGCCTATAACTCTAATATCGCTCCAGTAGTTAATGCTATAGCTGATGATTTTTCTGCAATGTGGAAAGATTATATTCAACCTGCAATTAACAGTATAGTTGAGTTTTTTGGTAAATTTGCAGAGTTATTTGGAACTGTGTTTGATGCGGTTTTAAAACCACTTATAGAGTGGCTGATAAATACTTTAGCTCCTGTAGTAGCGGATGTAATCCAAAGAGTTTGGGATGCAGTCAAGTTATTCGTTAAATTTATTTCTAACACAATAAAATCTGTTATGGAAATATTGAGCGGTATCTGTGACTTCTTAACAGGTGTATTTACCGGGAATTGGAGCAAAGCTTGGGAAGGAATAAAAGGCATCTTACAAGGTATTTGGAATTTTATGGCCAATATAGTAAAAACTGTTTTAGAAACAATAAAAACTGTAATTGATACAGTTCTTAGTGGTATTAAATCTATATGGAATACTGTTTGGGGTGGTATTTCAGATTTTTTTGGAGGTATTTGGGATGGATTATGTGATGTAGCAGGAAAAGCACTCGATAATTTAAAAAAAAGGGATTGACGATGTTCTAGGCGGAATAAAAGGTATTTGGGAAAAAATGTGGAACGGGTTAAAAGATTTTGTAAAAAATACATGGGATAAAATTTTAGGATTTTTTACAAGCGGTGGAAAAATATTTGACGGAATTGTCGGAGGAATTGCAGATGTTTTTAAAAATATAGTAAATGTAATAATTGATGGAATAAATAAAGTAATTGCTTTCCCATTTAAAACTATAAATGGGATATTGAATGATATTAGGAATTTTGATATTCCTATTATTGGAAAACCATTTAAAGGATTATGGGATAAAAACCCTTTACCTGTACCCCAAATTCCAAAACTCGCACAAGGCGGGTATGTTAAACCAAATCAACCACAACTGGCCATGATTGGTGACAATAAAAGATATGGTGAAATTGTTGCACCTGAAAATAAAATGCTTGATATGATTGATACAGCATTGAAGATGCAAAAAGAAACTGGTAACGCTGAAAAAATGGATACTTTGATTGAACTGATTAGAGAACTTATTGAATTAGTCAAGAATATGGTTATCAAAGTAGATGTAGATATTAAGAAATTATCAATTTTATTAGAAAGCGCTAAGAAGGAGCGTCAAATGATAGGAGGTTAAGATATGGCATATAAACCACTGCTTTATTTAAATAATGTAGAGATAAAAACATTGTTGAATATGATGATCTTCCTTCTATCCAGGATGGTGAAAATTCTGGAAGATCACCGACACTTCAAATGAATAGAGATATTCTAGGGAGAGTAATGAGTATTACAGTAAAATTAGGAGTAACTGAAAAAAGTGTAGTGCGTGAAATATTAAATATTCTTAAAAATCCTAATATTAATGTTAGATTTCTAGACAGTGAAACTGATACCTATAAAACTATTGACTGTTATTGTGTTGACCCAAAGAAAAACAGAATGACAGGGATAATGGATTATTATCAATCTTTAGAGTTTGTTTTGAATTCAAATGCGAGGTATGACTGATGTATAATGTGAGTGATGATTTTAAATCAGCTATATTAAATAATGCTCGGTATATTAATGCATATATAAAGGTAAACGGAAATACATATAGTATTCAGAAATGTACATTTGATATGAATATTTACAATTCTGAAACAGATGCTTTTATTGGAACATTTATTGCAAAGAGTGGTACTTTAAAAGTAAATAAACAAGACTCGTTACAATTAGAAAACGAGTCTTTTGATTTATTTTTTAGTGTCCAATTAGCAAATGGGACAGGCGAAAATGTCCCAATGGGTACCATGAATATCTATGAAAAAATTAGTGATACCGAATATAAGTTCATGGATAATAAAATGCTTTTTAATAGAGCATTCGACACTACAAAATTAAGTTATCCTACAACACCATTTCTTGCAGCACAGGAAGCATGCAATCAATCCGGTGTAGAATTGGCTAAAACTGATATTCCTAATAAAAATTTAACTGTTCCATCAGAAATCTTTTTTGGTTATAACGCAACTTGCGCGGATGTTATTATAGCAGTTGCTCAAGCATGTTGTACATTTGCGACAATAAATCGCAATAATGAACTTGAGTTTAAATGGTTTAATAAAGTTGATTTTACTGTGCCTTTAGATAATCAATATACGTATCCAACTCTTGAAGTCGAATATGGACCAATTAATTCGTTAGTTTTAGCTAGAGAGCCACAAAACGATAATGTTTATATTCAGGATGAAGAGAGTGTTGAACTAAATGGTTTAACAGAGTTAAAGATAAGTAATAATCCATTTTTAGATATAGATAGATACAATTCGAGAACTGCTATATGGAACAGGGTAAAAGGATTTGGATATAAGCCGTATGTAGCAAGTATGCCAGGTTATTTTCATTTGGATCCAGGGGATATAATTAATATACAAGTAGAAAACGAAAGTTATTTTAATGCCTATGTATTAAACCACACACTTGAGTATACTGGCGGAATAAAAAGCAATTTTTCAACACCTGCATTAAGTAAAAGTCAAATAAATTATAATATTGCATCAAGTATAGAAAATAAGGTCCGTCAAACGGAACTGATGGTTAATAAAATAGACGGTGAGATAAAAGCTTCTATAAAAGATATTGAAGTAAAGTTAGATGCAACAACGGGTGTAATTGTTAGTGATTCTGAACCAGAAAATGCTATCAAAGATATGAAGTGGCTTGATACTTCATATCAACCAAATATTTTAAAAATATACGATGGTGAGAAATGGATTAGTGCAAGTGATTATACTGGTAAATTTGAAAATATAAATACGAGTATTTCTAGCCTTGAGACATCCTTAAGTATGGAACAGGGCAAAATAGAAGGTCTTATCAAGGATTCTACAGTAATAATTAATGATGAAGAAAAGACAGTAAAAGAAACAGTAGAAAATATGATTCTAGGCTTGGATGGTATAACAAACACCATAAAAACAACCAGCGGAAACAATCTTATCAGAGATAGTATCGGCTGTTTTAATGATGGTTCCTGGGAAGGTGATTATAACATTGACAGTACCGTAGAGACCCGCTCTAGAAACCAGTACGGATATGCTCTGCTACTAAAAAATGGGATTTTAAAACAGCAAATAAGTGTTGCAAATGGTACTTATACTTTGTCTTTTGTTTATAAAAAACTGGTTAATTTAGCTAATGTTAAGTTCTTTATTAATGGAAATGAATTTATTTTAAGCAATAATGATTTCACAGAATTTAAATATACGTTTGAAGTAACAGATGGCTATATAACGATCATATTTGAATGTGATACAGATAATGCCTGTCCAATCATTAATCTTATGCTAAACAAAGGTGATGCAGCTATGGAATGGACCTTAAACCCAAACGAGACATGGTCCGATACGGTCCAAATCGGGCGTGGTATTCGTATATCCAGCAGTGGAACAGATGTAGTGTTTGTTGCAAATGCAGATATTATAGGATTCATGAACAAACAAGGAGAGTACATAGCGTATTTTGATGATGAGGGAATAGTTACTAATTCTATTGTGGTGAAAAATAAAGCGACAATAGTAAATCTGCTTATACAGGATATTAACGGGCAGACAGTAATAAATCGTATAAATCCAGATGAAGTGGAGGTAATAGACAATGGCCAATAGTGGATTGTTAGGCGGAGGCGGATATCAGGGACGATACCTGGAATATGCATGGCAATTAGTCAGTCAGGATATTCAAGCTAATAAATCAACGATTTATCAAAGGGTAACTGTTGTTGGTGGGTCATCTTCTTACTATTACCATCATCGTGATTACTGTGATGCTGCGGGTGATGTTATTGTAAACAGTAACAGTAGAACCAAACGTTACAAAGGTGATTTGTATAGTGGGTATAAAGACATTTACCACGATGCTAATGGTAATGCTAGTTTTAGCGCCCATATTATTGCAGCTATCTACTCTAGCAGTACGAATGAAGATGTATCGACAACATGGGTGCTTCCATCTATTCCTAGACAGGCCAGCATTACAAATTCTCCATCTAGCTTTAATGACGAAGAAAACCCATGGTTTGATTATACTAATCCTGCAAACTGGGAATTAAAAGCATGGCTCGAGCCAAATCCAAATGGACCTCATTTATGCGAACGCACTTTTAGAGGTACCGGCGGAAGATATACATGGTCTTTAACAGAAGCAGAACGTAAACAGTTAAGACAGGCATGTAAAGGCAATAGCTGTACTATTCGTATTGGATTGTATTCTAATGGGCAGACATGGGCGAGCTACCATGATAGAACCTTTATTATCAAGGATCCAATGCCAATAGCAGGTATTCCAACATGGGAGAGTACAAATCATTTAGATTTAGTTAGCAATGCAACAGTTATAAAGGGGTATAGCAATATTACTGTTACAGTACCAGAAGCTACGCCAGTAAAGGAAGCAACGATTAAGCAGTATAAAGTAATAGTTGGAGATAAGATTACAAGCAGTTCTTCTTCTGGGGTGTTTAATTTAGAAAATGTAAGTGACAGTATAATTAAAGTTTATGTAGAAGACAGTAGAGGAAATACTGTAGAGAAGATATTAAACATAAGCAGTTATAAGCAGTATACACCGCCTGTAATTACAGGATTGTCTTTAAGTCGTTCCCAAGGTGGTATGGGTTCTAATGTCACTCTAAGTTACAAAGGAATTTTCTGGAATAATAATTTTGGAAAATTAAACAACAGTTTAACAGCACAGTATTATTATAAAGAGCAGGGAGCCAGCACATGGATACAGGGATCTACTATTATTACACCGCAGGTCCTGCGTTCGGACGAATTTGAAGGAGAATATGAAATCAAAGGAGACTTGGAGGCTAATGGCTTTGATGTAGCAAATAACTATGATTTTAAAATTATAGCTACAGATAAGTTAGCAAATACAGAAAAAGCTACGATCTTAGCCAGCGGTATCCCACAAATGGCATTTGGCAATGGTGGTGTGGCTTTTGGTGCCTTCTATGATCCTGATGTTGGCGGTGCTTTACAGGTGGAAGGAAAAAGGATACCGCCTTTAAAGCAGTTGTATATGGTAAGTGGAACAAAAATAATTAATCCTAGCGATTCCAGCGCTAAAGTCCACACCTGGGCAGATATAGTAAATTTGTTTAACGACGAATACGGTATTACTATAGCGGATAGAACTAAATTAGGAATTGTTTACATAAACGGGGATGGAAGCGCTGGTGGAGATGGTGGATTAGCACATATAGAAGGTTCTGTGTGGAGTGGAGACAGCTCTAAAGGATTAGGAGATCCACTGGTACTTTTCGATAGAAAATTAAATATAGCAATAAGAATTAACTACAGCTATTTTTATGTGTCATAAGGAGGTGAGTTAATGATAATTGCAAAAATCATACAAGATGGCCAGATTATTACATTAGAAGATATTGTGCCGACATTCCAATACAGTGCAGATTTGAAAATGCAGTTCGTTAGAGACGAAAACTATGCAGATGCTATTTTAACTGGCTGGTACAAACGACAAAAAGGCGAAGAGTATCTACTTAATATAAAAGAAGATGGTATTTTTACATTAAATCAGGATGTTTTTTCTAAAGAAGGAAGTGTATATTTTTCTTTCGCGTTAAATTATCCAGACGGCAAGATAGTGCATCTAGGTTTTGTAGAGTACTACGTTAAAATTGCTTTCGGAAACAGTAATGCAATATTGCCAGAGGAAAAGGAAACGTGGATAAGTGTAGTTTCCAGTGCTGCAAGAGAAGCTATAAAAGAAGATGTAGAGCTAGTAAAAGAAAAAGCAACAGAAAGCTCCAATAATGCCAAAAGAGCATTAGAAAGTGCTACAAGCGCAAGCGACAGTGCTTCTATTTCTTTAACTAATGCTAATAAAGCTAAAGAACATTTAGACAGTGTTACAGAGAAAACTAATGCATTTAACGCAAATTATGCAGGAAAAGTAAATAGCTTTAATGGCGATTACACTTCTAAAGTAGAGATTTTTAATTCTAATGTAGAAGATGCTAATAAAACATTAAATGAAAAAATAACAAATGTAAATTTTGAAATTGACAAAAAAATGGATAAAAATTTAGGCGAAGAAAATTCTAATAAGCTGTTAGGGACAGACGGAGAAGGTAATATTATCGTAAAAGATGATATACAATTAACCGCTGAAAACATTAGTTATAATAACTCCAATGTCGATTTGGCTTTAGATGATGTATATGAAAAATTAGGTGATTTAATGTATATACCAATTTCTATAACATCTCTTACAAATAACAAAAATACTGTGGAAATGGGAACAACTATTACAGATGTTGTGTTGAATTGGAACTACAACAAAGTTCCTAAAGCATTAACATTAGATAACGAAACTTTAGATGTTAATTTAAAAACTAAAACGTTAAGTGGACAAAATATTACATCTAACAAAACATATACATTAAAAGCAACAGATGAGCGCAATGCGGTTGCTACTAAAACAACCTCCATCACTTTTTTAAATGGGGTGTATTATGGAATTGGAGACGATTTAGAGATAGATAGTATTACAAATCAATTTATCTTATCTTTAACTAAAACACTACAATCTAGTAAAGCTAAGGCGTTTACTGTAAACGCGGGAGAAAGTAAATATATTTATTATGCTGTTCCTAGCAGATATGGAACACCAACATTTAAAATTGGTGGATTCGAGGGTGGTTTTGGTAAATTAGGAACATTTAATTTTATAAATGGTTCAGGTTATGCAGAAAATTATGATGTATATAAATCCAGTAATTCTAACTTAGGAAATACAACAGTAGTTGTGTCGTAGGAGGTGGTTAAATGAGTAGTTTTGTAGAAATTATAGCCAAATTAAAACCTAAAAATAGCGGTAATTTTAAATTACTGGATGCACAAGATGTTGAATGTGCAGATGGTAAAGGATTGGATGAGGTTATTGATGAAAAATTAAATATTAACCAAGGTGTCGAAAATGCTGGTAAGGCAATGGTGGTAGACGAAGATGGTAATGTCGTACCGGGTAGCGCTTTTCCAGAAAATGTCTATACACAGCAGGAAGTAGATTACTTACTGCGAGATAAAATGGATAAGCCATATACAGATATAGAAATAGTAGAGCATGTACTTTTAGATGATTGTTTAGAAGGCAATTTAAAAGTAACTAAAATAATAGGGAATACAACAAAAAAAGACAAGGAAATTATTGGGGTTGATAAGGTTCATATTAAGTGTATTGGCAAAAATTTGTTTGATGGTGATAAAACAATAGGTGCCTATAACATAAGCACAGGTAAACCACAAGGGGTAACTATGTTTGGTATTAGTAGAAATACAAACCAATTTATTAATGTATATCCAAATCAAAAGATTTCTAGCAATGCTGACAATATAACTTTTTTATTTTACGATAAAACTAAAAATTATCTTAACTATAGCGAACAGAATGTAGTTACAACTCCATCAAATTGTTATTATGTTAATTTTTATGGAAGCTATTTGCCAGAAAAATTGCAATTAGAACTTGGAGAAAATGTTACAAGTTTTGAAGAGTTTAAAAAAACTGAAATAGAATACACTTTACAACAAACATTAAATGCAATTCCAACACAAAATAGATACGATATTATAGATATCAATGAAATGTTGCATACTCAAAAAATTAAAAAAAATGATATATCTGGATGGTCATGGTCGATAAATAAAGAAACTGACACTCATGTGTGTTTTAGAGCAATAATCAAAGGTTTTCAACTTTATGAAATATTAGATATTAATTTATTTGATATTATGGGAGCGCAAGACCAATCAGTTGAGTATCTGTATATGACAGACAAAGAATTTATAGGGAATATAGCATATTATATAAACATACAAAAAGACAAATTATTAGAAGTTAGCGCACAAGGCTTTAAAGATTTTTTAAAAAATAATAATGTGTATCTTTTAACGGCAACTAACACTATAAAAGATTTAAATGGCGTTGAGCCAGAATTGGCAGAAGAATTAAAAGCACTTAGAATATACAGTCCTATTACAAACATTTTTATCGAAGGCGAAGTTAAGCCAACGATTAATGCACAGTATCCTAAAGATTTGGCGTTAGCACAACAAAAATTAGAAGCAACTGTTTTAAATTTACAGGAAGAGGTGGTAAAAAATGTATAGTGTTATAAAAGATGTATTAAATAAGGGGTCTTACGAATTAGTAGATATCTTATCCAAAATAAACAAATTATGGGTAGAAAATATTCTAACAGAAGAAGAACGAGACGAGCTGGTTAATTTAGCACGTTCTAACGCAATCCCAGAAAATTCCTACATAGAGAATACACAACAAATTGCTAACTTGTGGGAATATTACCAGCAGTTAGATATTCGGTTAAGCCGATTAGAAAATGGCCAAGGTGCAGAACCAACAGAACCAGAGGAGGAGTGGCCTTTGTATGTACAGCCGACAGGTGCGCACAATGCTTACAAAGCGGGCAATAAAGTAATGTTCCAAGGGAAGAAGTACATATGCCAAATAGATGGATGTGTTTGGGATCCATTAACTTATCCACAGGGTTGGAAATTAGTAGAAGAATAGAAACAAGGACCGCCAGGTCCTTTTAATTTGCCTTGGAAAGGCATTAAACTTATCCAGAAAGAAGAGGTAAAAAAATATGAACTTAAATTATATGGATACATACAATGCAGTTATAGGCGCTGTTATTGCGTTTTTAACGTTTATTTTTGGAGAACATTGGATTTTATTTGCGTTATTCTTATTTTTCAACGTTATTGATTATATTACAGGGTGGATGAAATCCAGATTAAATAAAAAAGAAAACTCCGCCAAAGGATTAAAGGGAGTTTTAAAGAAGCTAGGTTATTGGATTATGATCATGATTTCATTTTCAGCATCAGTTTTGTTTATTGAAATTGGAAATGCGTTAGGGATTGATTTAGGGATTACTACTTTATTAGGGTGGTTTGTATTGGCTTCACTAGCAATAAATGAGCTTAGAAGTATTGTAGAGAATTTGGTAGAAGCTGGGTACAACGTACCTAACATATTAACAAAAGGGTTGGAAGTGGCAGATAAATTAGTAAATAAGGAGGAAACAGAATAATGGATACAAGTAAATTTTTAGACTTATGTAAAAAAGAGATTGTTAAGTACACTAACAATCATTTAGATAAAACAGATAAAAAGCAAATTACAGAGGAAGATGTGTTTGTTGTTTGGAATTGTAAAACACTGCAAAACAACAAAGCATTATTAAGTACTACTTTGTCTGATGGCATGTATTACGAATGTACTTTTAACGGTAATAAAAATGAGTTGTATTTTGATGCTTACAAAAAATGGGAAAACAAATGTATTAAGTTAGGAGGATAAATATATGAATTTTGCAAGTGCATTTATAAGTCTTCAAAGAGGACATAAAATAAAAAGAAAACATTGGACAGGATATTGGGTACTAGAAGATAACGAAATCATCATGCACACTTACAATGATAAAACTATTAATATTCGTAATAGTGATGATATCTTATATACCGTTAGTAATATGGCTTGTGATGATTGGGAAATTGCCGATAATTACAGAGCTAAAAATGAAAGAATTGAGTTATAGGAGGAAAACTAATATGAAAATTGGAGTAAATTATGGCCACACATTAAATGGACCAGGTAGCGGTGCGGTAAGTATTTTAAACGAAAGTACAGAAACACGTAATGTAGGAAATGCTTTCGTTGATCTGTTAATTAAAAACGGACATGAGGTTATTGACTGTACGATAGACAAAGCAAATACACAAGCAGAATATCTAAAGAAAGTCGTAGAAATGGCAAATCGGCAAGACTTAGACTACTTTGTCTCTTTCCATTTTAACGAATCTGATGGAAAAGGGCATGGTGTTGAAACATACACATACAAGGGTAGACAGTTTGATGATGCATTAGAGGTATGTGCCAATATTAGCGCTTTAGGATTTGCGAACCGTGGAGTTAAAAACGGTACAGGATTGTATGTTGTTAAGAAAACTAAGGCTAAGAGTATGTTAATTGAGTGTTGTTTTGTGGATAATGCAGAAGATGTTGAAACTTACAGAAGAGTAGGAGCTGCAGCAATCGCAGAGGCGGTTTATAAAGCAATTACGGATACCGATGTAGAAACAGTACAACCGCAACCAGTACCCGCTCCTACACCTACACCAAAGCCAAGCGGGGATAATTGGATAAGACGTCTGCAGAAAGAGCTAAATTCGCAGTTTGGAGCGGGATTAGTAGTAGATGGTATAAAAGGACCTAAAACTTTAAATGCTTGTCCTACAGTTAAAAAAGGTGCTAAAGGTAACGTAACCCGCTTAATCCAAGAACGTCTTAATAGAGTTGGATTTAATTTAACTACAGATGGAATCTTTGGAGAGAATACCAAGAATGCAGTTATTGTGTTCCAAAGAAATCGGGGTTTAACACAAGACGGTATCGTTGGTAAAAATACGTGGGAATGGTTGTTAAAAGGTACTAAAATGTAATATGGAGGTAAAATTAATAAACGGAGCTGAGGATATTGAGGGATGTAGATTGTTGGACGTTAAATATATTTTAATACTATTTGGTGCTACCCACAGTGTTATAGAAGCACCAAACAAGAAACAATATTATGTAAACAATAAATATATAGAAAAATTGCCTAGGTCAAAATGATCTAGGCTTTTTTTTGTATGTAAAAAAATCAGCACATAAATAGTAAATAATTTTAACCCATATTATAATAATTATGAAAAAAATTAATTACGGACTAAAAATTTATAATTTTTGGTATATTATATATAAGCCACTTAATAAAATATATAAAATAGAAAGATTCGTAATTGTCAATAAATATACTCTATCACTCTAGAAAAAAATTCATTTCGTGGTATAATGACTGTGAGGTTACTTTTGAAACCTCAAAAATTATATAAAAAAAATAAAAGAAAGGTTAAGGAGGTTTTGAAATGGATAGAAGTGATTTTTTATTTGCTCGACCTTCTTTTTTAAAGGGCGTAGGTAGCATTTTAAATATTGGTGCTACTGGCAAAGTTTATAATTCAGCAAGATCGGTAGCTGAGGCGGATTTAAAAGCTATTAGATCTGATTGGAAAATTATAGGGAATGACATGAGAGAGGCGTTAGATGAGTACAAGACACAAACTTCAGCAAGACCAAAGAGATAGTCAAATACCAACTTCTTCAAAAAAGCCAACCAGAAAAACAAATAAATCAAATGATGAAATTATAGGAAAAGATAATGAAATAGAAAATGTTCTTCAAACGATTAATAAATTACCAGAAGAAAAAAGGGAAATTTTAGTACAACAAATTACAAGCGTTTCATACTCAGGTCCTATACCACATCCTAATGATTTTCAACAGTATGAAAGAGTTTTACCAGGTGCAGCAGATAGGATTTTGTCCATGGCTGAAAAGCAATCGGAACATAGGCAACTTCTCGAAAAATCTGCCATATTATCAGATGTTGAAAATAGTAAAAGAGGGCAATGGTTTGGTTTTATAATTGCATTAGTTTGTACTATTGGAGGTTTTATATTGATAGCGTTAGATAAAAATATAACAGGTCTCTCTGTTATTATTGGAACAATTGCAACTCTTGTAGGGGTATTTATTTATGGACGAAAAAATGATACGCAAGAGCGAAAAGAAAAAGAAGATAGACATGATAAGTGATAAAAACCTAGGTGTTATAGCCTAGGTTTTTAATACACTTTTAAATTCTGCAGTATATGTTTTTTTATCCTTTAAATCCGCTTTACAGTCCTCGTTAGTTTGCAAAAATATGTCTGAATATTTTATAATTTTGTTGTAGAATATTTAAGGAGGGAAGAAGAATGAAGGGATTAAAAGATATTTCTAGCGAACTAAACAAAACAGCAGAAATTTTAAAGAAAGAAAAAGACATTAAAAAAGCTGTAGAAGAACTACAGCAGATAAAAGATAAGTTAAGCAGGATCATAAAAGAAAGCACCTGCTAATTTGGGTGTTTTTTATTGTGTTAAGAACTATATATTTATAAAGTAGTCAAAATAGTAGTCAAAATAAAAATAAATATTCCAAAACCCTTGCTACATAAGAAGTTTGGATCATTTACGAACTCACACTCTTAATCAGAGGGTCCACGGTTCGAGACCGTGAGGGGAGACCATTAGAGAATTAGAGATAATTAGTAATCTCTTGAAACCCTTGACTTTAGTAGTGTTTAGTTAAGGGTTTTTATTTTGTTGTTTGTTTTCGACACTTTTTCGACACTTTTTATATCAAAAACATTATTTATGACGTTGATTTTATGCTGATCATTTACATGGGTATAGATACTCATGGTTGTATTGATGTTACTGTGTCTCATTAGTTCTTGTGCAGTTTTTAAATCTACATTACTGTTTACAAGGTTTGTGGCAAATGTGTGTCTTAACATATGAAAATGAAACGATATACCTAGATTTTTAGCTAAATTTTTTACATCTAGTGATAATACATTGGGATTTATATAGTATCCGTCAATATCGCATATGACCTTTTCATATGGGTTCTTTTTAAACCATTCAATTATAGAATGCTTTAATGGATTGGCCAATGGTATAATAGCTTTAGATGTTTTTGACTTCATTTGATTAGAAGTAGTGTAGTTTTCTTTTTTTAAATCTTTATAAAGTAACTTTTTATTTATAAAAATTAAATTGTTGTCTAAATCAAAATCAGATTTATCCAAGGCTAAAACTTCGCTGATTCTAAGCCCTGTATAATAACTGATTTGAATAGCGATAGAGTATGCCTTTCGTTTAAAATCCACTTTATCTAATGCATTTATAATGGTTTTAAAATCATCATATAAAAGTACTTTTTCATGATCGAGATGATTTTCAATGCCCGTAACCGTTACAAGATTAAGTGGGTTGCTTTTGATGTACCCGACTTTTATAGCAAAGTTTAGAATTCTGCTGATGGTTTTTTTGATGTTTTTATTGGTTTCAATACCGTATTCACTGCGACTGTTAAAATATTTTTGCAGTATTGAATAGTCTATAGTTGCAATTGGTAATTGTCCTAATTCCTTTTCAAAGTAATGGTAGTTTTTCTTGGTACTGTATATAGTACTACTTTGATATTGGGCACTCCCGACTTCTAAAAACTCATGATAGACATTTTCCAAAGATTTTTTTATTTCTTTTTTTATTGATCCATTCTCTTTTAACTCAGCTAACATTAAAGCCTCATGTTCCTGAGCCTCTTTCTTGGTCTTAAATCCGGACTTAGAATATCTACATGTTATCCCGTTTTGTTTATATGGAAAATATACTTCATACACGTAACCGTTTTTAGCTTTCTTACTTGCTCTTTTTCTAATACTCATAATAATTCACTCCTTTATAAAATAGTTTGCGTACACGCTATTTTTTGCTATAATAGGAGCGTAAATAAACGTACGCCAATATGTTAATTTACGCTCAGCGTTTCCTATGTCCGTAGGAGGCGCTTTTTTTATTTATAATAATCTTTTCTGTCTTCGTTCTTTTTCTTTAACTGTTCGATTCTGAATAATAAATAATCGTCTACGTCATTTATTAACTCATTAATTTCATCTTCGGTAATTTCTATTGTGTTTTTACCATTAGAGAGCCATATATAACCCTCACTTTCGTCACCGATTAAAGTATATTTTATAGCATTTAAATTATCTTCAAATCGTTTGAGACTACACATTTCAGGGTGCGCCCAATCCGCTCTAACATCATCCAAATAATTTTTAAACCCGTCATCTGCCAACAGTTCACCTAAAGTAACGTTTAATATACGAGCGATTTTTTTTAATATATCAAATTTTGGCTCTCGACCATTCTCGTAATTGTTGTAAGTGGTATAAGGAATATTTAGTTTCTTAGCCATGGTTGCTTTAGAAATACCTTTTTCAGTCCTTAGTTCTTTTAATCTTTGTGAAAAACCCATATTAATAACACCTCCTAATACTCATTATATCCTATTTTGAGTAATTATCAACATAAAATATACCCAAATATAGAATTTTTTGTTGATTTATTTCTATAATATAGTATTATTTTAAGTGTAATTACTTTATATGAGTAATCACACTATAGATAAT
>BAHP02000063.1 GCA_000508865.1 Clostridiales bacterium VE202-01 | reverse complement strand
CCTCAACAATTTTAAAACTTCCTTATTTTATTAATCCTATAAATCATCTTCAATTGCACAAGATTTAGCATAAGCAGTTGATTTAGCTTCAAAAAAATCAGTTTTGATATTATTAGCATTACTATAAATACTTACCCATTTCATCGATTCAGGCTCTTTTTCATAACCTTCATAAAGTGTTCCAAAATTTAATGATACTGCTCGTAAATTCCCTAAATAATGAATATAATCACTAATCATTTCGCTAGTTAATCCTTCGATTCGATCACCTAAAACATATTGTCCCCATGAAATTTCTTCTTCGACACCACGTTTTAACATTTGGCGATATTCTTTTATTTTATCTACAGTAAACAAATCTGGTTCTTCTTTTTGTAATTCAAGAATAATATTTCTAAATAACCAAAGATGCGTATTTTCATCACGATTAATATAGCGAATTTCCTGCGCTGATCCTGACATTTTACCCATTCGTCCTAAATTATAAAAGAACATAAATCCCGAATAAAAATATATTCCTTCTAAAATATAATTAGCCATGATCGTCTTCATTAAATGAAAACTATCTTTATTTTCAAGAAAAGCATTATACTGCTCACCAATAAAGTTATTTCTTTTTAATAGATGTTCATCATATTTCCATTGATATAATATTTCATCTCTTTTAGCCGGCGAACAAATCGTATCAAGCATATAACTATAACTCTGTGAATGTACTGCCTCTTGAAATGCTTGAATCGTTAAACAAAGATTCACTTCATTTGCTGTAATATATTCACCAATATTCGGAAGATTCGCAGTCTGCAAAGAATCTAAAAATACTAAAAAAGATAAAATCTTATCATATGCTGTTCTTTCAGCCTCACTTAATATTCGATAATCTTGGATATCCTGAGTTAAATTAATTTCTTCAGGAATCCAAAAATTATTCATCGCCTGGCGATACCAGCTGCTGACCCATGCATATTTCATATTATTAAAGTCATTTAAATTAGTCGTATTACCATTGATCATCCGACGTTTTCTTACATCAATATCACCAGATGCATTAAATAACGCTTTTTTCTTTAATTCCATTTTAACCTCCTATGAGCTGCATGATTCACACTCTTCAATTTCAAGAGATTGACTACGAACATAATAGATCGTTTTTACTCCATATTGCCAAGCTTGAAGATACAGATCCAATAATTTTCTAAAAGTAAATTCATTAGTCATATATAAATTAACCGATTGCGCTTGATCAATATGACGCTGACGAATTCCAGCAGCTTTAATGATCCAGTTTTGATCAATATGATGAGCATTTTTATAAAGCCAAAATGTTTTCATGTTCAAATCTGGTGCCACGCGAATAATCATGCTGCCCTTTTTTTCTTCCATAAAATATTTTTTCATAATTGGATCTACAGCCGCACTAGTTCCTGCAATAATTGAAGTCGAACTAGTTGGCGCAATAGCTAAAAGATAGCCGTTTCTTAAGCCATATTGTTGAATCTTCTTTTGCAGCTTTTGCCATTTTAAATCATTATATTGGCGTTTTTGAAAATATGCTCCTGTTGCAAAGTCACTACCTTTAAATAATTCATAGCTGCCTTTTTCTTTAGCTAGATTACAAGAAGCTTCTAAAGTTAAATAATTAATTTTTTCATAAAGATGATCAACAAACTTTAAATGTTCATCACTTTCAAAAGCAATTCCCTGCTTCACCAGCATATGATGGTAACCACTTGTTCCTAACCCAATTGGTCGATATTTTTGATTAGTTATTCGTGCAAAAGGAACAGGATAATAATTTAAATCGATTACATTATCTAAAGCCCGAACAACTACATTAATAATATGTTTTAATTCGTCATCATTTGTAACATCTATTCGCCCTAATGTTAATGAAGCAAGATTACAAACCACAAAATCTCCAGGTTTAGTTTTTTCAACTACTATTGTTTCTTGATCAACTTTAATTTCTTCATAAGGCAAAATTTCCATCGCTTTCATATTTTGCGCTATTTCTGTACATAAATTACTACAATAAATAATTCCTTGATGACCATTAGGATTCATTTTATTTACATGATCACGATTAAACGTAAATGGTGTCCCCGTCTCTACTAAAGATTTAATAATTAATCTTACAACTTCTTTAACTGTCATCACGCGTTTTGAAATTCGTTTATCTACAACACATTCATAATACTTTTGTTCCCAAACTTCACCATAGTAATCTTCTAAATAATATCCTTTAGCTTCATAAATCTCATGCGGACACATCATATACCAAGGTGCATCTAAATCATTTTTAGCTAATTTCCAAAACAAATCAGGGTAACAAACAGCCGGAAAGATATCATGTGCTTTCATCCGATCATCACCATTATTAGTCCGAAGCTGTAAAAATTCTGGTAGATCTTTATGCCAAACATCTAAATATACTGCAGCAGCACCTTGTCTTACACCTAATTGATCTACTGCAACTGCAGTATCATTAACTAATTTGATCCAGCGAATCACCCCACCAGCAGCACCTTCAAATCCACGGATACTACTGCCATTTGCACGAACTTTTCCAAAATAAAGACCCATCCCGCCACCATTTTTAGATACCTTAGCAAAATTATCAACACTTTTATATATTCCCGCTAATGAATCATCAACTGTATCAATAAAACACGAACTCATTTGGTGAAATGGTTTCCTGGCATTGGACATTGTCGGAGTTGCCATTGTTACTTTCAATGTACTTAAAATATCATAAATTTCTCTAGCCCATTTAACTTTATCTTTTTCTTTTAAAGCTAAATGCATCGCAATCAACATAAACATCTCTTGGGGTTTTTCTAAGATTTCACGTTGATGATTTTGGATTAGATAGCGTTTCATGATCAACTCTAAACCACTATATGTAAACAATTTATCACGTTCATCTTCTAAATAATTACTCAATTCTTCAATTTCATATTGGGAGTAATGTTCTAAAATATATGAACCATAGTAGCCTTGTTTAGTTAAAAATTTAATTTTATCATAAAAAGCAGTAATATTATATTCTTTCATTTTTTTATCTACTCTTTGATATATATCATAACTTAAAAAACGTGCTGATATCATTTCCCATTTTGGAGCTTCTTTACTAGTTAATTCATTTGCTGCCTTTATCAACATTGTTAAAGCTTCTTGAAAACTCATCTCTTCTTTATAAAAAGATTTAAATTTCGCTAATAATAATTGTAAAGAGTATTCTTTGTCGGGATAATCTTTTTGAATCGTATTAAAAATTTCTATTAATCCTTCATCTTTTATTAAAGCAATTAATTCATTTATGATATCCCGTTGCTCACTATGTTTTTGACGATATAAAATATATGCCTTTGCTACTTGAAGATATCCTTGTTTCATTAATGCCTCTTCTACTTTATCTTGAATCATTTCAACATTAATTTGATCAGCTAGATCTTTTTCAACTTCCTCAATAATCTTATCTAAATCAGTTTTACCAATAATTTGATCAAGACTATTAAAAGCCTTTTGAATAGCTAGTTTTATTTTATTTTTATCATATTCTTGATATAAACCATTTCTTTTTTGAATTTTCATCATTTCACATCCTTAGGTAGCCATTCTAGCATACTACTTATAATTGCTTCAATCGATATGCTTTTAATTAAAATTTTGATCATAAAAATCTTCACATAATTGTAATAAAAAATGCTTTTTTTCTTGTTGATAAAAACGTATGATCAAAAAATTATTATTGTCCCTGCCACTAATGCACAAAGCATATCAGTCATTGAATCATGTACACCGGTTTTATAATGATTAATACAGTCGTTATTAAACAAGATCAACATCATATATTCAAACAATTCCCATAACATCGCAATTGCAAGATTTGTATTAAAAACAAATAATATAAATATCTTGTATTCTTGATGATCTATGATCTTTTTTTCTTTTTTTATTATATAAAAAAGAATAACAGCTAATAGAGAAGCAAATATCCCACTTGAAAAGTGTAAAATTTTATCAAAAAATGGTAAATTATATCCGTTAAAACAGCTCCCAATCAATGATGCAAAATACATAAATATAATATTAATGATATAGATTGCTTTGGTAGCCTTTAATTTAAATAAGTAAAATATAAAGGGTAACAGTAATGGTGTAATCAAAGCTACGAACCCCATGAAAAAAGCTGTTAAATTATTATTTATATAATTAAAATAAAAACCAATAAAAGAAGTTAAAATATAAACTATAATACATAACTCTAGTATTACTTTATCCTTTTTTTGTTTAATTAACATTTTATCGCCTGCCATCTTATTATAATATACCCATTAATTTCTTTTTCGATCTCTTTATTATATTATTGTTTAAAAAATATATTCAAAATTAATTATGTTTTATTATTTATGGATAATTAGACTTAATATTTTAAAAATAATAAATTATTATTAAAAATCGATTAAGTATTGTAATAAAAAGTGTTAAAATAAGAATAGTTAATAATGAAGGAAGGAAGTATTATTATGAATAATTTTAGTGATGATTTAAAAAAAGTATTTTTAGCAGGAATTGGAGCTGCAGCTTTAACTATTGAAAAATCTAAAGAAGTTGTTGATGAATTAGTTGAAAAAGGTGAAATAACAGTTGAACAAGGTAAAGCTTTAAATGAAGAATTAAAGCATAATCTTTCTAAAAAAAGAGAAAAAACTGCATCAGTAGAAAAAATTAGCAAAGATTTAGAAAATGCTAGTCCTGAGGATTTAGAAATTTTGAAAGCAAAAATTGAAGAATTACAAAATGACACAAACAAATAATAATCAAAATTTAAGCAGTAAACGACGTCTTATTCAAATTATCAGTATTTTAAAAAAGCATCATCTTACTAAAGGGATCGATCCTGTCAAATTTAGAATCATTCTAGAAGATTTAGGTCCTACTTTTGTAAAAATCGGACAAATCATGTCTTCTCGACAAGACATGTTTTCGCAGCGTTATTGTAAAGAGTTAATCAAATTACGTGATAATGTTGCTCCTCTTGATATTGAAACGATTCGAAATGTGATTGAAAATGAATATGGATGTGAATTAGAAGAAATATTTTTGGAATTCGATGAAAATCCTTTAGGAAGTGCTTCAATTGCTCAAGTCCACAAAGCTACTTTAAAAAACGGTAAAGCTATTGTTGTAAAAGTTCAAAGACCTAACATTTATGAGACGATGGAACAAGATATTTCATTGATTCGTCGTGCTGTTAAACTACTTAAAATCAATGAGGCTTTAGGTAACGTTGTTGATTTAAATATCGTTTTAGATGAATTTTGGTACACTGCCAAAGAAGAAATGGATTTTTTAAATGAAGCCAGATTTGCAAATCGTTTTACTGATTTAAATAAAGATATTGCCTGTATTGGTACTCCCGTTATTGAAACCGATTATACGACTAGTAAGATTTTAGTAATGGAATACATAGATGGTTTTGAAATCGATCAATTTGAACAGCTTTTAAATAATGGCTATCAGCGCAAAGAAATTGCTGCCAAATTAGCTGAAAACTATATTAAACAAATTGTCGATGATGGTTTCTTTCATGCTGATCCTCATCCCGGTAATCTTAGAATTAGAGATGGTCAAATTATTTGGATTGATTTTGGGATGATGGGTGTATTAAAGCCAGAGGACAAAACTTTAATGAAAAGTGCAGTCATGGCTATTGGTAACAGTGATACCCAAAAATTAGTAGATGTTATTTTGACTTTGGGTAATCATGATAATCGTATCGACTACACTTTGTTTTATGATGATATTGAAACTTTTATGCATCATTATATAAACGCTAATTTAAAAGATATAAACTTAGGAGAAGCTATTCAGGAAATATTTACCATTGCTCATAAACATCGTATTTCGATGCCTAAAGGAATTAGTATGTTAGCGCGGGGATTAGTTACTATTGAAAGTACTGTTATGTTGATTGATCCTCATATCAGTATTATTGAAATTGCTGCTAATCATGTGGCTAAACATGTGTTTAGTCATGTTGATTTAAAAAAAGAGTTAACATCTGCGAGTAAAAAAAACTTATGATGCTTTAAAATATACTATTGATCTTCCCGTTCAATTATCTGAAGTTATTAATATGATAAAAAAAGGACGTTTGAAAATCAATTTAAATATTATGGATTCTAGTGTACCGTTGAAATCTATTAATCATATGGTTAATAAATTGATCGTTGGTATTGTTAGTGCCGGGTTATTAATGGCTAGCAGTCTTTTATGTACAACGCAAATGACGCCTAAAGTTTTCGGAATTCCTGCCTTAGGTTTTATCGGTTATATCACTGCGGTGGGACTTGGGATATGGTTATTATTTACTGTTTTAAAAGAAAGAAAACATTCAAAATAAAGTTTTAACTTTGAACCAAATTTAAAAAATGCAAAAATTATTATTGAAAATATAGGAGTATTTACTGAAAAAGATAAAATAGTAAATACTTTTTTAAAGTGTTTAATATATGGAGGTAAATAGATGAAATATGATTTTGAAACATTAATTGATCGTAGTGAAAAAGGTTCTAGTAAATGGAATATAATGAAAGAAAAAAATTCTGTCATTCCTGATAATATTGCCCCATTATCTGTCGCTGATGCTGATATTCCATTAGCTCCAGAAATCAAAGATGGTTTAATTGAATTTTTGAAAAATGATGTTGTTTTAGGATATACAGATCCAACTGATAAATACTATCAAGCAGTAATAAACTGGATGGAAAAAAGACACAACTATAAAATAAAAAAAGAATGGATCATTATTTCAAATGGTATTGTGCCAGCATTATATGATGCTGTAAATGCCTATACAAATGAAAGTGATGGGGTAATCGTGTTTACACCTGTTTATTATCCTTTTTATCAAGCAATCAAAACAAATAATCGACAAATTGTAAAATGTCCATTAATTAATAAAAATACCAATTATACTATCGACTTTGAAAAGTTTGTATTATTGGCTCAAAACCCAAAAAATAAAATGGTAATTTTATGTAATCCTCATAATCCAGTTGGTCGTGTCTGGCAAAAGGAAGAATTAGAAAAAATCGCTAAAATATGTTTAGATAATGATCTTATTCTCGTTAGTGATGAAATTCATGAAGATTTAATTATGCCAGGTTTTAAACACTATCCTATTGCTACTTTAAATGATGAAATTGCCAATATTACCATTACATGTACTGCGCCTAGTAAAAGTTTTAATTTAGCAGGTATGCAGGCTTCAAATATTATTATTAAAAACCCTGATTTAAAAAGTAAATTTATTTTACAGCAAGAAAAAAGATGTTTTCACAGCTTAAATACAATTGCTTATGAAGCTACTTTTTTAGCTTATAACAAAGGTGAAAATTGGCTGGAAGAATTTAAAAAGTTAATTGATAAAAATTATCAATTACTAGTTGACTATATTAATCAAAACATCCCGCAAATTAAGGTATATCCTTTACA
The DNA here is from genome assembly GCA_000508865.1 of Clostridiales bacterium VE202-01. Classification (GTDB taxonomy): domain Bacteria; phylum Bacillota_I; class Bacilli_A; order Erysipelotrichales; family Coprobacillaceae; genus Thomasclavelia. Next base: position 312 of record BAHP02000063.1, on the reverse strand, counting down.
AGGTACTTATCTAGCATGGTTAGATTTTAGAAATTTGGGTTATGATCATCATGAATTAGAAAAGAAAATGATCAACGCTAATTTGTATTTAGATGAAGGATATCTTTTTGGTGAAGAAGGCAAAGGCTTTGAAAGAATCAATATTGCTTGTCCTACTAATGTTTTACTTGAAGCATTAAAACGTCTGAAAAAAGAATTTGTTTAATTTTTTATAAAATAAAGTTAAAGGATAAACTATTCCAAAAGTTTATCCTTTTCATATTTTTCAATTATACAGCTGTGTTCTTTAGTCTCTTTATTATAACTGATTCC
>BAHP02000064.1 GCA_000508865.1 Clostridiales bacterium VE202-01 | reverse complement strand
CTTGAGTTTAGAAGTAAAAATGCCATAAAATCGGGTAAACCCCTTGATATATAAGGAGTTCACCCGATTTGTTTTTTTACTTTTGATGTAGTGTAATTTCTCTTTTTTCTAATATTTTAATAATTTTTTTATTTCATCTCTTTTTCTGTATTTTTTATTGAGATCAATATCAAATTCTTCTGATATGTCTTTTATAATGCTGTCATTATATATAAACTGATATATGTTCCTGTCTATGTTTATGCAGTTGTATTTTTTTGCAGTTTCTATTATTCTGTCTACCGAATATTTATAATTCAGTCTTTTTTCTAGGAGTCTTATCATGACAAGTGCTGTAAAACATGTTAGAAAATGCCCTTCTATATGTTCTTTTGTCCACACAAATGTTGGTCTTGCTTCGAAATTTGTTTTACTGACTTTGAAAGTATCTTCTATTTTTGTCAGACCTCTGTATATTTTTCTTATTTCGTAGTCATCCAGTTCAATTTCACTTGTTACGATGGAATAATATCCATCATATTTTTCTTCTTCTTTTATCTTTTCTTCATCTAAAAAGAGTTCTTTTTCTGTTTTGATTTCACCGGTTGTTCTATCGAATTCTATATTACTGATATATCCAGCAGCACCGTATGATGTTGCTTTTGTGTATCCAGCTGGATTTTTGATCATCTCTCTTGCTTTTTTGATCATTCTGTTTCTGTCGTTTCGCTGTTTCATGAGATATTTGAATGAAAAATAAACCATCTGTTTTTGACATACATTGACCTTTACTTTTCTTTTGCCGTCTCTTG